>DATBPW010000356.1:0-13737 GCA_036561125.1 Ramlibacter sp.
CTGAAGCCGCGGCCGATCGTGTCGGGGCAGATCACCCGATAGCGCGAAGCGAGGTGCTCCGCCATCTCGTCGAAGTCGCGCCCGGTGCGAGCGAGCCCGTGCCACGCGATCACGGTGCGTGCGTGCTGTGCACCCCATTCGCTGTAGTGGATCTCGCGGCCGGCGCAGGTGGCGTAGCGGGACGTGGGGCCCATCGGACGGTCTCCTCGAATTCTTTGCGGCTCAGGCGCGCCGCGCGCCCGCGGCGCGCAGGCGGCCGACGATGCCCGTGGGGAAGTGGTAGACGGACAGCACGAACAGCAGCCCCAGCCACAGCAGCCAGCGGTCCGGCGACAGCAGCGCGGCGAGCCAGGACACGCCCGAGGCCGCGCCGCTCGCGAGCTTGAGCAGATCCTGAAGGTAGCTTTGGGCGACGACGAAAATCGCGGCGCCGATCGCAGCGCCGTAGATCGTGCCCATGCCACCGATCACCACGATCAGCAGCACGTCGAGCATGATCTCGAACGACAGCGACGTGTCCGGGCCGTTGTAGCGCAGCCAGATGGAGAGCATCGCGCCAGCCAGCGTCGCGAACAGCGCCGACAGGATGCTCGACATCGTGCGGAAATACACGACGCGATACCCGATGGCTTCCGCGCGGAACTCGTTTTCGCGGATCGCCTGCAGCGTGCGGCCGAACGGCGAGTTCACGATGCGCAGCAGCGCCAGGAACAGCACGACGGCCACCACGAACAGCAGGTAGTAGCAGGCAATGCGCCCGTCGATCGTCACGCCGAACACGGGCGTGTCCGTGAGCTGCCAGCTCGGCGACAGCACCTGAGGCATCTTGAACGTGAGCCCGTCCTCGCCGCCCGTTATGTCCGACAACTGCGATGCGAGGGTCTGGAACGCGGCGGCGACAGCGAGCGTGATCATCGAGAAGAAGATCGCCCGCACGCGCAGCGAGAACAGGCCGACAAGCAGGGCCAGCACGAACGACAGCCCGAGCGACACGAGCAGGCCGATGAAGATCGCTGGCCAGCCCGGCCCCATGCGCGTCGATGCGATCGCGATGCCGTAAGCGCCGATGCCGAAGAACATCGTCTGCGCGAAGCTCACGATGCCCGTGTAGCCGAGCAGCAGGTCGAAGCTCGCCACCAGCACGATGAAGATCAGGATCTTCGCGGCCACGCTGAGCGCCTTCGCGCCGGGGAACACGAAGGGTGCGAAGGCGAGCGCGAGGACGACCAGCACCACCAGCACGGCCAGTGCCTTGCTGCGCGGCAGGTCGTCGGAAAGCAGTTTCCTCAGCATGGCCGACTCACTTCGACAACGCGTAAACGCCCTGCGGCCGCCACAGCAGGATGGCCATCATCAGCGCGATGTTGGAAAAGAGCGCCGCCTTCGGCACCAGGAAGCCCGTGTAGTTCGCCACCAGGCCGACCAGCAGCGCGCCGATCAGCGCGCCCGTCGTCGAGCCCAGCCCGCCGATGATCAGCACGATGAAGATCAGCACGTTCACCTGCGCACCCATCTGCGGGATGACGTTCTGCTGGTACATGCCCCACATCACGCCGCCGAGACCCGCGAGCGCGGAGCCGACGACGAAGATGCCGATGAACAGGATCCGGATGCGATAGCCGAGCGACTCGACCATCTCGCGGTCCTGCACGCCCGCGCGGATCAGCAGGCCGACTTTCGTGCGCGCCAGCACCCACCACAGCAGCGCGAACACGATCACGCCGACGACGAAGGCGATGATGCGGAACTTCTCGACGGCGGCGTCGCCGAAGAAGATCGAGCCGCGCATCGCCACCGGCAACACCAGCGGGATCTGCTCCGGGCCCCAGATCACCTTGATCATCTCCTCGCCGATGATCATCCCGCCCATGGTGATCAGGATCTGCTTGAGGTGGTTGCCGTACACCGGCCGCACGATGAAGCGCTCGAACGCGAGGCCCAGCGCGCCGGCGACGAGCATCGCGACGACCATCGCCGGCAGCACCGCGAGCATGTTCTCGAGCAGGCTGTCGGAGTTCGTGTAGTCGGACATCGCCCCGAGCACGCTGGTCGCGACGAACGCGCCGAGTGCGATGAACACGCCGTGGCCGAAGTTCAGCACGTCCATCAAGCCGAAGACCAGCGTCAGGCCCGAAGCGATGACGAAGATGATCATGCCCATCGCGAGGCCCGCGATCGTGAGCGTGAACCACGTCGACGCCGAGTCGATGAACGGCAGGACGACGAGCGCGAGCAGCGGCACCAACGCGAGGGGTTTCCAGTCCAGGTCGCTTCTCATATCGCCAGTCCCAGCAGCCGGTGCTGCAGTTCCTCGTTGTCCGCGAGCTCCTGCATCGGGCCTGCATGAACGACCTGCCCGTTGTCCATCACGGCCACGGTGTCGCCCAGCCGCTTCGCGAAATTGATGTTCTGCTCCACCAGCAGGATCGATACGCCGCTTTTCTTGAGCTGCGCGAACGCGTCAATCATGTTGTTGATGATCGCCGGCGCGAGGCCCTTGCTCGGCTCGTCGACGATCAGCAGTTCGCGCGGCTCCACGATCGCGCGCGACACGGCCAGCATCTGCTTCTGCCCGCCGGACAGCTTGCCCGCCGGGTGGTTCCAGAACTTCCCGACCGCGGGGAAGAGCGAGAAGATCCATTGCAGGCGCGCCGGGTCGACCTGCTCGATCTTCTTCGCGCCGCGCGCCGCCAGCAGCATGTTCTCCCTGACCGTCAGGTCGGAGAAGATGCCCATGTTCTCCGGCACGTAGGCGATGTTCAGTTGCGCGATCTGCGGCGTCGCGAGCTTCGTGATCTCGTGGCCGTTGAACGTGATCGTGCCGGCGGATGCGCGCCACAACCCCATGATCGTGCGCAGCGTCGTGGTCTTGCCCGCGCCGTTGCGCCCGAGGAGCATCGTGAGCCGGCCGCGCGGCACGACGAGGTCGACACCGTGCAGGATGTGGTACGCGCCGATGAGCGTGTTGACGCCCGACAGCGTGAGGATGTCGTCGTTCACGACACGGCCCCGGCTTTTTCCGGCGCGATCCCGAGGTAAGCCTCCTGGACGATCGGCGATGCAATCACATCGGCGGGCTCGCCATCCGCGACCAGCGTCCCGTTGTGCAGCACGATGATGCGATCCGCCAGCTCGCGCACCACGTCCATCTTGTGTTCGACCAGCAGGATGGTCTTGCTGCGGTCTTCCTTGAGCTTGCGAATGAGGTCGAGGATCACCGGCGCCTCGGCCGCGTTCATGCCCGCCGTCGGCTCGTCGAACATGTAGACCTGCGGGTCCAGCGCCATGAGCAGCGCGACCTCGAGCTTGCGCTGGTCGCCGTGCGGCAGGTTGGCGACGATCTCGTTTTCCTTGTCCTTCATCGCGACGGACGCGAGGATCGCGTCGGCGCGCTCGAGCAGGTCCTTGTGGTCGCTCCACACGCTCCAGAGGTTGAAGCCGCGATGGTGCGTGCCGGGCCGCATCGCCTGCACCGCGAGGCGCACGTTCTCCATCACGGTGAGGTGCGGGAACAGGTTGGTCAGCTGGAACGCGCGGCCGAGGCCCGCACGCGTGCGCTTCGATGCCGGCAGCGACGACAGGTCGCGCCCGCCCAGCGTGACCTGCCCCGCCGTCGCCTTCAACTGCCCCGAGATCAGGTTGAAGTAGGTCGTCTTGCCCGCGCCGTTGGGGCCGACGATCGCGGTCAGTGTCCCCGGCTCGAAGGCGCAGGTGACGTTGTTGACCGCGACGTGGCCGCCGAAGCGGATGGTGAGGTCCTTGGTCGCGAGCAGGCTCATTTCACTCCGGTGGGTCGAGGGCGGGCGTCAAGGGCACGTCCCGATCACGTAGTAGTTCGTCCCCGTCTGCTTCAGCGTGGTGACGACGTACAGGTTCCACAGGCCCATGTTCTGGTTCGAGCCGTTCGCGTAGGCGTAGCCGCCGCTCTGGTGCGCACGGCCCGCGACGGTGTGGTTGTAGTTGTTGTCGGTGTAGCAAGTCGCCTGCGAGCCCGTCGTCGTCCCGTTCACGCCGGCGGACGTCGCGCCCTGCACGTTGTTCGAATCGAGCGCGGCCACGGTCCACGTGTAGGTCGTCGCGGGCGAAAGGCCGCTGTCGCTGTAGCTGGTGGCCGTCACCTTGCTGCCATTGACTTTCGTGCCGTTGCGGAACACGTTGTACCCCGATGCCCCGGTCACGGCGTTCCAGGAGACGTTCATGGTCGTGTTCGTGGCGCCGGATGTGGCGACGCCGGTCGGTGCGGGCAGCGAGCCACCGCCGCCGCCGGAGCCCGACCCCGACGAGACCTGGTCGACCATCGCCTTGATCGCGGCCATCTGCGTGCCCGCCTTCTGAGCGAAGTTGGTGCCGTACCAGCCGATCCAGTCCCAGCAACCGTTGGGGTTGGCGAGCGAGCCGCTCGCGGAAGTGGAGCGCGACGTGTTGTCGACCTTCGTCTGCGGGAAGAGCACCACGATGCTGTTGGTGTCGGCCCAGCGCGTGATCCCGGTGTTCTTGATGTACTTGTCGCCGATCGTGTCGTAGTTCTGCAGGCAGCCGTGCAGGGCGACGTGCAGCTTGCACTGCGCGCCGCTCGCGCAATTCGCAGGCACGTAGATCCAGCCGCTGGGCGACATCCCCGGGTTGCTCGCGGTGTACGGTGTCTGGTCGAACTGGATGTAGTTGCCCGATGCCGGCGAGTTGTTGCGCGCGTTCAGCGTCCCGTAGAACTTCGTGAACATCTGCTTCGCGCCGTCATAGCTGCAGTTCGCGATGTAGGGCGAGGCGCTCGTGCCGCAGGCGTTGTTGCCGGTCGAATCGAAATCGGTGGGGAACAGGTGCGCGGCGCCGGACAGCTGCGTGTACGTGAGGTTCGCGCTCGCCACGCCGTTGCTGGTGTATTGCGTCTGCACGGCGTTCATCGGGTTCGGCCCGACCGTGTAGTCGCTGGTGCCCACCCACATGAAGACCTTCTGGCTCGCGACCCCGGACTTCGCATCGATCTGGTTGCCGCTCCAGTTGTTGATGTCCGACTGCATCGTCGACAGCATCGCGCTGGAGATCGACGCGTTGTACATGCACGCCGTGTAGTTGTTGTGGCCCGCGCACATGTACGGGCCGCCCGCGAACACCGCGACGCCCTTGAACGTCGACGAGTAGGCGTAGCCGAGCTGGTTCGCCATGAAGCCGCCGGACGACAGCCCCGAGACGGTGGTCTGCGTCTTGTCGATGTTCAGCGCGGGTAGCGCAGTCGCCTGCGCGTGCACCACGGCCGAAATGGCCGCGGCGCCCGCGACAAGGCGAAGCATTCTTTTGAAGTTCATCGAGATCTCCTGAAGGTTGAAGACAACAACCCCTCGTCCCCGTGTAGCCGGGGTTCCTCGAATCAGGTCAAAAGGCCGCGGCAGCGGCCACTGGATCCGGCCCGGCTTACTTGCGGCCGTTCTTGATCGGCACGTCCATGTCGGCCGGCTTGATTTCCTTGACCAGCGACAGGTCCGGCATCGCACCGGGCCGTGCGCCGGGCGACACGCGGAACTGGTACATCGACTGCATCGCCTGGTGGTCCTGCTTGCGGAAGGTCATCATCCCCTTGGGCGTGTCGAAGCTCATGCCTTCCATCGTCGAGATGAGCTTCTCCGTGTTCGTGTCGCCGCCGGTCTTCTTCAGCGCCGTCACGATCGCCATCGCGGCGGAGAAACCGCCCGCGGTGAAGAAATCGGGCGGGCTCTTGTAGCGCGAGTAGTGGTTCGTCACGAGCCAGAGGTTCGGCGCGTTCTTCGAGAAGCCGAAGTAGTAGTAGCTCGCGCCTTCCATGCCCGGGAAGTTGTTGTAGGGGATCATCGCCGGCAGGATGTTGCCGCCGGTGGCGACGTCGATGTTGTAGCGCTTCTTCAGGTCAAGGTCGGCGAGCTTCGCGAACGGCGGCGTGGCGCCGGCCCAGATGACGAAGACGACCTTGCGGCCCGGCTGGTTCTTCATCGCATCGACGATGCGCTGAAAGCCGGCGGTGAAGTCGGTCGTGTTCTGCGGCAGGTATTCCTCGTGGACCACCTTCGCCTTGTGCAACGCGTCCTTCAGCGCCTTCACGCCGTCGCGGCCGAATGCGTAGTCCTGCGCCAGTGTCGCCACCGACGTGCCGGCCTGGTCGATGGTCACGGCATTGGCGATCGCATCCTGTGAGCTGGAGCGGCCGGTGCGGAAGATGTACCGGTTCCACTTGTCGCCGGTGATCGAATCGGCGACCGCCGGCTCGACCAGCAGGATCTTCTTGTATTCCTCGGCGACGGGCAGCATCGCGAGCGCGATGTTCGATGCGGTCGGGCCCACCGCGAGGTCGACCTTGTCGTCGGCATACGCGGCCTGCAGCAGCGCCTTGCCCACGTCGGGCTTGCCCTGGTCGTCCTTCTCCATGACGACGATCTTCCTGCCGTTGACCATCATCGTGCCGTTGGTGGCGTACTCGAAGCCCATCATGAGGCCTGTGGTCGTCTGCTTGCCGTACGCCTCGAGCGGGCCGGTCACGCTGTGGATGTGCGCGATCCGGATTTCCTTCGCCTGGCCGAAAGCCAGCGGCGCGGTGAAAACGGAGGCGGTGACGGCGGCGAGCGCCAGCCAGTTTCGGCGTTGCATGATGTCTCCTCTTGATTGAATGCCAACGGGACCGGCCCATTCACGCACGCGGCGTGCCAAGCTGGACGGCTTTGATTTCATTCGGTTTTTCTTGCCCGATGAAGCCGCGTGTTCGAATTCCAGACAGTCATCAATGTCTGATTGCCGGACAGGTGTCCGGTTTTCAGACAGTGGCGACCAGCCTCTCATAAAGCTTCGCGCGCGAGATTCCGAGCAGCCTCGCGGCCGCGAGCTTGTTGCCCGACGTCGCGGCGAGTGCCGCGTCGATCGCTTCGCGCTCGAGTTCGGCGACCTGCTCGGCGAGCGGACGCAGCGCGCGCGGCGCGGGCTGCGTCGACTCATCGACCACGTTCGTCGACGCCGGTTCGATCCGCTTCACGCCCGAGTCGCGCAGCACCTCCTCGATCATGCTCGCGCCCACCTGCGGCGAGTCGCTGCGCATCGCGGCCTGCTCCAGCACGTTGCGCAGTTCGCGGATGTTCCCGCGCCACGCTTGCGCGGCCAGCAGCGCGATCGCATCGGCGTCGAACTCCGGCGCGGGCGACGCGTTGCGCAGGCCGATGTCTTCGGCCAGCACTTCGACGAGCGCCGGGATGTCGCTGCGGCGCTCGTGCAGCGGCGGCACGCGGACCGGCAGCACGTTGAGCCGGTAGAACAGGTCCTCGCGGAACTTGCCTTCGCGCACGAGCGCACCGAGGTCGCGCGACGTCGCCGCGATCACGCGCGCATCGAAGCGCACGAGCTTGTTCGAGCCGAGCGGCTCGATCTCGCCTTCCTGCAATGCGCGCAGCAGCTTCGGCTGCAACGCAAGCGGCATGTCGCCGATCTCGTCGAGAAAGAGCGTGCCGCCGTCGGCCAGCTTGAACTTGCCGTCGCGGCCCTTGCGATCGGCGCCCGTGTATGCACCGGGCGCGACGCCGAAAAACTCGGCTTCGAGCAGCGTGTCCGGGATCGCCGCGATGTTCACGCCCACGAGCGGACCCGACGCGTGCGGCGACGCGCCGTGGATCGCATGCGCCAGCAGTTCCTTGCCCGTACCGGTCTCCCCCAGCAGCAGCACGGGGCTGGACGACGCCGCTGCACGGCGTGCCTGGCGCTTCACCTCCGTCGCCGCGGGACTGCTGCCGACAAAACTCGCCAGCGTGTACTTGTGCCGGCGCTGCGCGGCGAGTTCGCGCCGCGCCTCGTCCAGGTCGCGCTGCAATCTCGCGAACTTGTGGATCAGCGGCTGCAGCGTCGTCTCCGGATGGTCGAACAGCACGATGCCCAGCGCGCCGATCACTTCGCCGCGCTCGTCGCGCAGCGGGATGCGGCTGACGACGAACGTGCCGGCCTTGTTCGAGAGCAGGTCGATCAGGATCGGCTTGCCGCTTTCGATCACGCGATGCATCTGCGTGTTCTGCACCACCTCGGACACCTTGTGGCCGACGAAGTCTTCCGCGCGCTCGAAGCCGAGCGCGGGCAGGAAGCGCTTGTACTGGTCGTTGATCCAGACCACGCGCGCGTCGCGATCGACCAGCAGCATGCCTTCGCTTGCATTCGCGAACAGGTCGAACATCGACTTTGCCGCGAGCTCGAGGATGCGCTGGCCGTCGAGCGGCAAGGTCTCGTCGTGGGACTGCTTCATGGCAGGGATCGTACGCGCGCGCCCGCGGCGCTCATCCGGGTTTGCCCGGAAGAGCGCGGCATGCGTCAGCAATATCACGCGCGGGTCCGCGTGGAAGACAATGCGGATCGCATGGATCGTCAGCGAATCGACAAATGGTTGTGGGCGGCGCGCTTTTTCAAGACACGCTCGCTCGCGGTGGAAGAGATCGACCGGGGGCGGGTCGAGGTCAACGGCCAGGAGGTCAAGCCCGCGCGCGAGGTGAAGCCGGGTGATGTCGTCGCGATCCGCCAGGGGCCGGTGCATCGCACCGTCGTCGTCAAGGGCTTGTCGAACATGCGCGGCCCGGCCCCCGTCGCACAGCAGCTGTACGAGGAAACGCCCGAAAGCCTTGCGGCGCGCGAGCAGGCGGCGCAGCAGCGGCGGCTCGCGCCCGAACCCGCGCACACCATCGAACACGGGCGGCCCACGAAGCGCGGGCGGCGCGAGCTCGATGACGTGCAGCGCGGCTGGGGCGACCGCTGGAGCGCATCGCTCGACGACGACAAGAAGGACTGAGCGCCCGCCCCGGGGTTTCCCTCTGCGGTCACGCGGATGGGCTGTGGTCTACTCCCTGCTCCGACACAGACGCACCGGAGCAGTCGAATGAACATCAGGCACCTTCTCGGCGCAATGGCCGCCGCCCTCGCATTGACGGGCGCCGCGCACGCGCAGCAATTCTTCCGCATCGGCACCGGCGGCACCGCCGGCACCTACTACCCCGTCGGCGGGATGATCGCCAACGCGGTCTCGCAGCCCGGCAAGATCATCGCCACCGCGCAGGCGAGCAACGGCTCGCTCGCGAACGTCACCGCCGTCGGCAGCGGGCAGCTGGAGGCTGGCTTCTCGCAGTCGGACGTCGCGACCTGGGCCTACACCGGCACCGGGGCATTCGAAGGCAAGCCGAAGGTCAGCGACCTGCGCCTGATCGCCACGCTGTACCCGGAAGACATCCACCTCGTGGTCAAGAAGGGCTCGGGCATCAAGAGCGTCGCCGACCTGAAGGGCAAGCGCGTGGCGCTCGACGAACCCGGCTCCGGCACGCTGGTCGACGCACGCCTGGTGCTCGCCGCGTACGGCATCAAGGAATCGGACATCAAGCCCGAATACATCAAGCCGAACCAGGCCGGCGACAAACTCAAGGACGGCTCGCTCGACGGCTTCTTCTTCGTCGGCGGCGCACCGGCCGGCGCGATCGCGGAACTCGCATCGAGCGGCACGGGCATCGAGCTGGTGCCGCTGGGCGGCCCGCAAGCGCAGGCGCTGCTGAAGTCCAGCCCGTGGTTCTCGGCCCACCACATCGACGCGGGCACCTACAAGGACGTCCCGGCGGTCGACACGCTGGCCGTCAGCGCGCAGCTCGTCACGAGCTCGAAGGTGGACACGGACACGGTCTACCAGATCACCAAGGCCATGTACAGCGACGCGGCGCAAAAGACGCTGCAGGCCGGCCATGCCAAGGGCAAGTTCATCACCAAGGAAAACGCCGTGAAGGGCGCGGGCATCCCGTTCCATCCCGGCGCCGAGAAGTTCTACAAGGAAGTCGGCTTGCTGAAGTAAGCCGGCCTTCCATGTGACAGGGGGAGGCCGCGCGCCTCCCTTTTTTGTTCGACGACGGAGAAGACGGATGACGACACCGGCGACGCTCGACGAGGGCAAGCTGCAGGAACTCGAGGAGAAGTTCGATCCCGAGATGCGGTTTCGCGCAACGGTCCCGCCGGCGTCCGCGGTGGTCAAGTGGTTGCTGATCGCGCTGTCGTGCTTCCACTACTACACGGCAGGCTTCGGCCTGCTGCGCGAGACCACGCACCGCGGCGTGCACCTGGCGTTCGTGCTGTCGCTGATCTTCCTGGTGTTCGCCGCGACGAAGAAGGCGCACGACGCGCCCGCACGCAACGGCTGGCATTCGCCCGGCGGCGTGCCGCTGGTGGACTGGCTGCTGGGGATCACGTGCGCGGTGAGCGTGCTGTACATCCCGTACATCTTCGACGACCTCGCGTTCCGCGTCGGCAACCCCGAGACGATCGACGTGGTGATGGGAACGATCCTGTTCGTCACGCTGCTGGATGCGACGCGCCGCTCGATGGGCTGGCCGCTGCCGCTGATCGCGATCGGCTTCACGATCTACGCGCTGGCCGGCCCGTACTTTCCGGGCCTGCTCAAGCACGCGGGTGCGAGCTGGAGCCAGATGATCAACCACCAGTACCTCACCAGCCAGGGCATCTACGGCGTGGCGGTGGGCGTGGTGGCGACGTACGTCTTCCACTTCGTGCTGTTCGGCGTGATGGCCACGCGCATCGGCCTGGGGCAACTGTTCCTCGACATCGCATCGAGCATCGCCGGCCGCTACGCCGGCGGCCCTGCGAAAGTGAGCGTGTTCGGCTCCGCAATGTTCGGCATGCTGAGCGGCTCGTCGGTGGCCAACGCGGTCACGGTCGGTTCGCTCACGATCCCGGCGATGATCCGCGTCGGCTATCGCCGCGAGTTCGCGGCCGCGGTGGAGGCGGCGTCATCGACAGGCGGCCAGATCACGCCGCCCGTGCTCGGCGCGGCGGCGTTCCTGATGGTCGAGTTCCTGAACGTGCCGTACCAGACCATCATCGCGGCCGCCGTCGTGCCCGCGTTCATGCATTTCTTCGGCGTGTTCATGCAGGTGCACTTCGAGGCCAAGCGCTTCGGCCTGCGCGGGCTCACGGCGGAAGAAATGCCGAAGCTCAGGCAATCGCTGCGCGAGCGCTGGCCGACGCTGATCCCGCTGTTCCTCGTGATCAGCATCCTCATCGCGGGCCGCACGCCCTATCTCGCCGCGTTCACGGGCATCTCGTCCGCCGCGATCGTCGGCCTGACGACGCGCGCCAGCGGGAACACGAAGGGCAACTGGATCCTCTTCCTCGTGCTGCACGCGCTGCTCGGCACGATCTCGTTCGCCAACCTCGGCGTGCAGACGGACCTGATCAAGCACATCCTGTTCGCGATCGCGATCGTCCTGGCCCTGGCGGGCTGGAAGCTCGGCGGCATCACCGGGCGCATTCCGCATTCCGCCATGGTCGATGCGTTCGAGACGGGCGCCAAGTACGCCCTCGCGGTCGGCGCGGCGGCGGCGACGGTGGGCATCGTGATCGGCGTCGTCACGCTCACCGGCGTCGGCTTCAAGATCAGCTACATCATCACGGCCTGGGCACAGGGCATCGCGGGCGGCATCTACTCCGTGCTGCCGGCGGCATGGGCCAGCATGAATTCGCTGACGCTGTTCGCGGCCCTCGCGATGACCGCCGTCGTCTGCATCCTGATGGGATGCGGCATCCCGACGACGGCCAACTACATCATCATGGTGACGGTCGCGGCGCCCACGCTCGTGCAGCTCGGCGTGCAACCGCTCGTGGCGCACTTCTTCGTGTTCTATTACGGCGTGCTGGCGGACATCACGCCGCCGGTGGCGCTCGCCGCGTACGCCGCGGCGGGAATGGCGGGCAGCGACCCGTTCAAGACGGGCAACATGGCCTTCCGCCTCGGGATGGCCAAAGCGCTCGTTCCGTTCGTGTTCGTGTTCTCGCCGTCGCTGCTGCTGGTCGCGAAGGGCTTCACGTACTACGACTTCACGGTCACGTTCGTCGGCTGCGTGCTCGGCATCGTCGTGCTCGCGGCGGCCCTCAGCCGCTACATGCTGGTCGAGATGAAGCGCTGGGAACAGCTCGTGTGCCTCGCCGCCGCGATCCTGATGATCGCGCCCGGGCTCGTGGTGACGCTCATCGGCGCGGCGATGGTGGTGCCGGTGTTGCTGCGCCATGTCGCGGCGCGCCGGCTCGCCGGTGCGGCCGCACCGGCCTGATCACCACTTCTCCATGTAGGGTCGCACGTCCAGCTCGAAGGTCCATGCGTCGCGCGGCTGTTGGTGCAGCCACCAGTACGTCTCGGCGATGTGCTCGGGGTCGACGATGCCGTCCTGTTCCTTGAGGGCGTAGCGCTCCGGGAAATTGCTGCGGATGAATTCGGTATCGATCGCCGCGTCCACCACGAGATGCGCGACGTGGATGCCCTTCGGCCCGAGCTCCCGCGCCATGCTTTGCGCGAGCGCGCGCAGCGCCGCCTTCGCGCCTGCGAACGCCGCGAAATTCGCCGAACCTCGCAGCGACGCCGTCGCACCGGTGAAGATGATGGTGCCGCGCTCGCGCGTGACCATGCGCCTGGCGACTTCGCGCGCATTCAGGAACCCGGCGAAGCACGCCATCTCCCAGATCTTCTGGTAGCGCCGCGCGGTTTCCTCGAGGACGCTGGTGCGCACGTTCGCACCGATGTTGAACACGAACACCTCGATAGTGCCGACGTCGCTTTCGATCTTCTCGACGAGGGCGATCACCTCGTCTTCATTGCGCGCGTCCGACGCGAAGCCGTGAGCCATGCCGCCGTCCGCGCGGATCGCGTCGACGAGCGGCTGCAGCTTCGCGCCGTCACGCCGCGTGGCGCACACCGTGTAGCCGCCGCGGGCGAAGCGCCGCGCGATCGCCCCGCCAGTCGCGTCGCCCGCACCCACCACCAGCGCGACGCGCGCATCACCTGACCGTTCCATGACTGCTCCCGGAGTTGCACCGCCTTTATGGCACAACTGTCGGCGCCGTCCCACGCGCATCGCAGAGCTGCCCTGTCACGCGTGTGCCATCGCGGCAGGCAATATTCCGGCTTGCCAGCACGGAGCATTCCCATGAACGAAAAGAAGACGACATCCATCCTGCAGCGCCTGCCGGTCATCCTCGCGGTAACAGCCGCGTCCTATGGATTGGCCCAGCCGCAGGCCACGCGCGTGCAAACGCCGGGCGGCCAGACCACGCAACAATCGAAATCCGTCGCGCAGGTGCAGCGGCGCTGATCGAAGACTGCTGCATCGACGGGCCGCCTTCGGGCGGCTTTTCCTTTGGCGCTCCCGGCGCGGAACTCCGATATCCTTCGCGCGCAAGACGAACGGAGACAGGCATGAAAGTGGATATCGGCGCCGGCGTGCGCCTCTGGTTCGACGTGGAGGGCTGCGGCCTCGTGCCCGACGGCAAGGCGATGCGCGCGAAGCCGACGCTGATCGTCATGCATGGCGGCCCCGGCTTCGACCACACGAGTTTCAAGCCCGCGTTCTCGCAGCTGGCCGACATCGCTCAAATCGTCTACTACGACCACCGCGGCCATGGCCGCAGCGACGCGCGGCCGCGCGAAGAGTGGACGCTCGATACCTGGGCCGACGACATCGTGCGCCTGTGCGACGCGCTCGGCATCGAAAAGCCGATCGTGCTGGGGCAATCGTTCGGTGGCATGGTGGCGCAGCACTACATCGGGCGCCATCCGCAGCATCCGGGCAAGGTCATCATCTCGAGCACGTCGCCGCACTGGGTGCTGCAGCGCAAGCTCGACGCGTTCGAAAAGCGCGGCGGCGCGCAGGCGCGCAAGCTCACCGAGGATTTCTGGACGCACCCGGACCGCGACACGTTCCAGGCTTA
>DATBPW010000357.1:0-1868 GCA_036561125.1 Ramlibacter sp.
ATCCGCCTCGATGCGCGTCGCACGCGACGCATCGCCCAGCGGATAGTGGCAGCGCACGGTGCCGCCTTTCCACTCGCGCAGTTCGGGCCGCACCTCGATCGAATGTTGCGTCGCATACGCGCACCGCGGCGCGAACAGACAGCCCTTCGGCCGGTCGAACACACCGGGCACGACACCGGGAATCGTCGCGAGCCGATGCCCGGCCGGGCCGCGCTCGGGCAACGCCGCCAGCAGCGCCTGGGTGTACGGGTGCTGCGGCTGCGCGAACAGCTCCTGCACGCCGCGCTCTTCCATCACCTGTCCGGCGTACATCACCGCGACGCGCTGCGCCATCTCGCTGACCACGCCCATGTTGTGCGTGATCAGCACGAGCGCCATGCCGCGCTCCTTTTGCAGCGAACGCAGCAGGTCGAGGATCTGCGCCTGGATCGTGACGTCGAGCGCCGTCGTCGGCTCGTCGGCGACGAGCAGGCGCGGGTTGCACGAGATCGCCATCGCGATCATCACGCGCTGGTTCATGCCGCCCGAGAGCTGGTGCGGGTAATCGTTCATGCGCGACGCCGCCGCCGGGATGCCGACCTGCTCCAGCAGTTCGATCGCGCGCTTGTGCGCGCCGCGCCGGTCGAGCGGCGCATGCTGGCGCAGCGCCTCGACCAGTTGCCAGCCGATCGTGAAGCACGGGTTCAGGCTCGTGGTCGGCTCCTGGAAGATCATCGCCATGTCCTTGCCCACGAGGCGGCGGCGCTCCTTGTCCGAGATGCCGAGCAGGTCGTGGCCGGCGAAGCGCAGCGTCTTCGCGCGCACCTTGCCCGGATACGCGATCAGGCCCATCACGGCCATCATCGTCACGCTCTTGCCCGAGCCCGATTCCCCGACGATCCCCAGCACCTCGCCTTCGCCGACCGTGAGGCTCACGCCTTCGACGGCGCGCATCACCGAGCCTTGCGTCGGGAAGTCGACGTGGAGGTCTTCGATTTCGAGGAGGGGGGCTGTTGGCATCACTTCAGTTTCCGGACGCAAAAGTCGCAGAAACATCGCAGAAGCCACAGAAGGACAGGCAAGGAAGTTTCTGCGACTTCCGCGGAACCTCTGCGCCTTCTGCGTCCGGCTGTTGCATTGATTTATCTCTTGAGCTTCGGATCCAGCGCATCGCGCAGGCCGTCGCCCATCAGGTTGAACGCGAGCACGGCGACGAGGATCATCAGGCCCGGGAAGGTCACCACCCACCACGCGCGCAGCACGAACTCGCGCGCGTCGGCGAGCATCGTGCCCCACTCGGGTGAAGGCGGCTGCGCGCCGAGACCGAGGAAACCGAGCGCGGCCGCGTCGAGGATCGCCGTCGACACGCCGAGCGAGGCCTGCACGATCAGTGGCGCGGCGCAGTTCGGCAGCACCTCCGAGAACATCAGGCGCAACGTGCCGGCGCCGCTCACCTTCGCGGCCGTCACGTAGTCCTTCGACGTTTCGGCGATGACCGAGCCGCGCGTGAGGCGCACGAAGTGCGGCAGCACCACGATCGCGACCGCGAGCATCGCGTTCCCGAGGCCGGGCCCGAGGATCGCGACGATGACGATCGCGAGCAGCAGGCTGGGCAGCGTGAGGATGATGTCCATCAGCCGCATGATCGCGATCTCGACCACGCCGCGCGCGAAGCCGGCGGCCAGGCCGAGCACGATGCCGGTGACCGTGGCGATCGCAACGACGGCCACGCCGATCGACAGGGACAACCGCGAGCCCCAGATCAGGCGCGACAGGATGTCGCGGCCGATCGCATCCGTGCCCAGCAGGTATTGCAGCGAGCCGCCCGCCTGCCACGCGGGCGGCCGAAGGAACGCCGCCGTGTGCGTCGCATCGGGCGAATGCGGCGC
>DATBPW010000358.1:0-13727 GCA_036561125.1 Ramlibacter sp.
GCCATTCCGGCCGAAGGACGCGAGAACCTCTTCACGCCCCTGCGCCAGGCACCCACGACGCCCGCGCAGAGGCACGCCGGCTCGTCAGGCCTCGGCCTGGGCCTGTACATCGCGAAGGAGATCGCGGTGGCGCACGGTGGGTCGATCGAAGTCGCCTCGGCCGACGAGCAGACAACCTTCTGCGTGCGCCTGCCGCGTACGCCACCTGCGCCATAGCGCGTGCATACTGGGCCGCAAGCTGGAGTTGCCATGGACAAGAACGATGCTCGAGCAATGAAAGACCGGCATGCGCGGGACGAAGCGGCCGAGCGCCGCCTGCAGCAACAGGCCGCGGGGGACTCCCACTCGCCGGTCGAGGCCTACCCGCAACACGGAGCGCAGTCCGGCTTCGCGCAACAACCGGAAGCTTTGGTGAACCAGTACGAACACGCTTTGCAGGAAGAGGCCGCCGCCTGGGCGCGGGTCAAGCAGGCGGGCGACGCGGCGGACTTTTCTGCAAGGTGGGACGAGTGGAGGTCCCTGGTGGAAAAGCGCGACGCGGCCACGCGATTCCTGATCAACCAGTCCATGGCGGGCACGCGGCGGTGACTTCGGCGCATTTTTCACAGAGCTCGGCCAAGACCATGTGAGCAGCCCGACCGGGACGCCGGCGCCGGCGCGCGCGTCAGGAGCGAACCGCCCGCCGCGGATCCTGCAGCACGACCTGGACATCCCCCAGCGCGCGTTCGGCGAATCCTCCTTCGCAGTAGCTGAGGTAGAAGTCCCACATCCGCAGCAGTGTGTCGGGATAGCCGCGCCCGCGCACCTTGGTCGCGTTCGCGAACAGGTTGCGCCGCCACGCGGCGAGCGTGGTCGCGTAGTGCAGCCCGATGTCCTCGAGGCCCACGATGCGCAGGTGCGACGCGCGGGCGACGGACGCCGCGATGGCGCCGACCGACGGAATGCAGCAGCCCGGGAAGATGTGGCGCTTGATGAAGTCGACCGAATCGCGGGCGGCTTCGTATTGGCGGTCCGCGATCGTGATCGACTGCAGCAGCATCGTGCCGCCGGGCGCGAGCAGCTCACCGCAGCGCGCGAAGAACGTGTCGAAGTACTGGTGCCCCACGGCTTCGATCATCTCGATCGACACGAGCTTGTCGAACTGCCCGCGCAGGTCCCGGTAATCCTCGGCAAGCACGGTGACGCGGTCCGCAAGCCCGGCAGTCGCGACGCGCTCACAGGCCAGCGCGTGCTGCTCGCGCGAGATCGTCGTCGTGGTCACGCGGCAGCCGTAGCGCGACGCCGCATGGATCGCGAGCGCGCCCCAGCCGGTGCCGATCTCCAGCAGGTGGTCGCCGGGCTTCAGGTCCAGCTTGCGGCAGATGCGGTCGAGCTTGGCGAGCTGCGCCTGCTCCAGCGTCATGCCGTCGTGCTCGTAAAACGCGCACGAGTACATCATCGTCGCGTCGAGGAACAGCTCGAAGAAGTCGTTGCCGATGTCGTAGTGCGCGCCGATGTTGCGGCGGCTGCCCGTGCGCGTGTTGCGCGACGCGGCGTGCAGCAAGCGCCGCGCCCATTCGGACACGCGCGACAGGCCGGCGCTGTCGACGCCGTCGAGGACATGGCGGTTGACGACGAGGATGCGCACGAGGGCCGTGAGGTCGTCGCAGGTCCAGTCGCCGGCCATGAACGATTCGCCGGCGCCCACCGAGCCACCGAAAGCGATCTCCGCGTAGAAGCGCGGGTCGCGGACGTGCACGGTGCATTCGAGGGGACAGTGCTCGCTGGCCTGCCCGAATCGATCGCGCCGTGCGCCATCGACGATCGTGACGCTGCCGTGTTCGAGCCGCGCCAGGCGCGAGCGCAGCAGGCGTTCGGCCAAGGTGGCGAACGTGCCGCGCGCGCGGCCGGCTCCTGCGCTGCGTTCGATGGCAAGCGCGCGGTGCGCGAGGGTGACGGCGTCGTCGTTCATCAGGCAGTCTCCGTGGGTCGGGTGGCCGCGGGGATCGCGCCCTGGGCCGGATGGTCGTGGACGGGAACGCGCTTGAGCCACAGGCGCAGCGCTTCCCAATGGATCGCGGCGGTCACCTTGAGCGTCATCCACGGGAAGCGCAGCAGCGTCGCGGCGAGCGAGCGGGAATCGATCTCGACGCGTTCGAGCGATGTGAAGGCGTGGAACAGCGGCGCTGCGCCGGGCTCGCCCGCGGGGCGCAAGGCCATCGCGATGCGCAGCGAATCGGCTTCGACGCGGAAGCGCCATTCGTAATCGAGCGCCATCGGGTGGAACGGCGACACGTGCATCGCCTTGCCGCTGCGCGCGACCAGCCATTCGCCTTCGCGCACAGGCGCCAGCACGTAGCAATGGCGTTCGTTCCACGGTGTGTTGGTCACCTCGGCGACGATGTGGGTCACATCCTTGCCTTGCGCGTCGAAGCAGAAGTAGAAACTGGCCGGATTGAACACGTAGCCGAAGTAGCGCAGGTGCGTGAGCAGTCGCACCGGCCCCGCAGGGCGCTCGCCGCTCTCGCGCTCGACGAGGTCGCGCACCGCCTGGTCGAGCGGCACGGCCGGGTCGCCGAAGTGGTCGCGCCGCTCGAAGCGCGCGAGTGCGGCGCGCGACGCAGACCAGAGCCAGCGGCCGCGGAACACGCGCCCGAGCTCCGACAGGTCCAGCAGCACCATGAACATCCCGTAGCGGAACGCATGCCGCCGCGGCCCGTGCCGCCGATGCCTAAGCCACCCGGGGTAGAGCGCACTGTGCATCGATCACCTCGTCGAAAATCCGCACCGCCTCCAGCGCGCTGGCGACGCCGTCCTCGTGGAAGCCGAAGCGCCACCACGCGCCGCAGTAATGCGTGCCGCGCACGCCGCTGATCTCGCTGTGGCGCGCCTGCGCCGCCACGCCCGCCGGCGTGAACAGCGGATGGTGGTAGACCATGGTGCGCAGCACCTTGCGCTCGTCGATGTGGTGCGACGCGTTCAGGGTGACGCAGAACGTGTGGCGCGACGGCAAGCCTTGCAGGATGTTCATGTTGTAGGTGAGGGCCGCGCCTTCGTTCGCGCCGGGGAGCACGTGGTAGTTCCACGCGGCCCAGGCCCTGCGCGTGCGGGGCAGGAGCGACGTGTCGGTGTGCAGCACCGCCTCGTTGCGCTGGTACGGAATTGCGCCGAGGATTTCCCGCTCGGCGCGCGACGGGTCGGCCAGCAGCGCGAGCGCCTCGTCCGAATGGCACGCGAGGAACACGTGGTCGAACATCGCCGGCTCGCAGCCGCGCGCCTTGACCTGCACGCCATGCGGCAGGCGCCGCACCGCTTCCACCGGGCAGTGCAGCCGGATGCGGTCGCGCCACGGGGCCACGAGCTTCTCCACATATCGCGCCGAGCCGCCGCGCACCACACGCCACTGCGGACGGTCGTTGACGGTGAGCATGCCGTGGTTGTGCAGGAAGCGCACGAAGAAGCGCACCGGGAAAGCGAACATGCGCTGTGGGTCGGTGGACCAGATCGCGGCGCCCATCGGCACGAGGTAGTCCGCGACGAAGCGCCCGCGAAAACCGTTCGCTTCGAGCCAGTCGCCCAGCGGAATCTCCGGGCCGTCGCGGCGCAGCAGCTGCGGCGCCTCGCGGTGGAAGCGCAGGATGTCGGCGATCATGCGATGAAATCCCGGTCGCAGGATGTTGCGGCGCTGGGCAAAGAGGCCGTCGAGCGAGGTGCCGTTGTACTCCAGACCGCTCGCGTCATTGCGGACCGAGAAGCTCATCGAACTGGCTTGCGAGGGGACGCCGAGTTCGTCCAGCAGGGCGACGAAGTTCGGGTAGGTCCGGTCGTTGAACACGATGAAGCCGGTGTCGATCGCGTGCACTTCGCCGTCGTGCTCGATCTCGTGCGTCTGCGTGTGGCCGCCGACGCGGCCGCCCGCTTCGTAGACGGTGATGTCGTGTCCGGCGGCGTGCAGCCGATGCGCGGCGACGTTGCCGGCGATGCCCGTGCCGACGATCGCGATCTTCATGCGTGCTCCCTGCGGGTGTCGCGCGCCGAGGCGGGGACGGCCTTGAGGTCCCGCACGATGCCCAGCAGCGCGAGCAGCTTGAGCGCGTAGAAACTCAGGTCGATCTCCCACCAGTAGAACCCCTGGCGCGCGGAGGCCGGGTAATGGTGGTGGTTGTTATGCCAGCCTTCGCCGAACGTGACGAGCGCCAGCCACGCGTTGTTGCGCGAATGGTCCCGCGTCGCGTAGCGGCGCGAGCCGAAGCGATGCGCGAGCGAGTTGATGCTGAAGGTCGCGTGGTAGAGGGCGACGGTCGAGACGCAGAATCCCCACACGAGGAACTGCGCGCCGCCGGCGGCGAAGAGGGCGGCGGCAAGCGCCAGCGGCACGAGCGCATCGAAGCGGTCGATGAAACGCAATTCCGGGAATGCCGCAAAGCCCTTGACCAGTTCCGTTCGCGTGCGGAAGTTGCCGTCGGCCATGAACCATCCCAGGTGGCTCCACGCCAGGCCATGCTGCAGCGACGAATGGCTGTCCGGCGGCTGGTCCGAGTGCACGTGATGGTGACGGTGGTGCGACGCCCACCACAGCGGCCCGCGCTGCGCGGCCGACGCGCCGAGCAGCGCGAACATGAATTGGGTCACGCGCCCGGTGCGAAACGCGTGGTGCGAGAAGTAGCGGTGGTAGAACGCCGTGATCGCGAACATGCGCACGGCGTACAGCGCGACGGCGAGCGCGACCGCGGCCGCGCTCACGCCGACCCAGGGCAGCGCGAGGCAACCGGCGTGGATCGCGAGGAAGGGCACCTGGCGGACCCAGTCGATGCGGCGCGCATCGGGACTCGCGGCACGCGCGTCGCCGTCGAACCACGCGGCGATCGACCGGAAGGCGTTCATGCGCGCGGGCTCCAGGGAAAGAAGGCGCTGGTGCGGCGCACGTAATCCGCGTAGGCAGGGCGGCGCTCGCGCAAGCCCGATTCGAGCAGCGTCACGCCCGAGACCTTGAACAGCAGGACCGACATGAGCACCGGCGAGACGAGCGCCCACCACGCGCCGCCCGACACGGCCACGATGCCCAGCCCCCACCACAAGCAGAACTCTCCGAAGTAGTTGGGGTGGCGCGAATAGCGCCACAGGCCCCGATCCATCACGTCGCCGCGGTTCAACGGGTCGCTCTTGAACTGCGCGAGCTGCGCGTCCGCAAGGGCTTCGAAGGCGAGGCCGAAGATCGCGCTTGCCGCGCCGATGGCGGCGAGCGCATTCCACGGCGCGTCGCTCACGACGCAGGCGACCAGCGGCGCCGAGACCACCCACCCGAGCAGGGCCTGCAGGCCGAAGACGAGGTACAGGCTCTTGATTTCGAAACGAGGTTCGTTGCGCGCGCGGATCGCCCGGTAGCGGGAGTCCTCGGGCTGCCCGCGGTGGCGCCACGCGATGTAGAGCGACAGCCGCAACGCCCACGCGACGGCGATCGCGAGCATCGCCAGCGCGCGCGGACCCGGCGCGACGAGTGCCGTGGCGGCGAGCGCCGGTGCGACCACGAGCCAGCCCCAAGCCATGTCGACGATGCTCACGTCGCGCAGCGGCAGGCTCAGCGCCCAAACGAAAGCCGCCAGCGCGGCGCTCGCAACCAATCCCCAGCCGGCGGCGGCGAGAAGGTGCTGCATCAGCCCGCGACCTTCACTTGCCCGTCGAGCCGCTGCGCGAGCTTCACCAGTACGGGCGCGATGAGGGCCCATGCGATGCCGAGCACGACGAGCGAGGCGCGCGTGTCGTCGAAAGAGCACGCGCCCATGCGCGCGGCGGCGGCATACGACAGCGGGCCCCCGACCGCGCCGAACAGCGCGGCCACCAGCGGGCGCGAGTGCATCCAGCGCAGCGGCTCGCGCAGCGTCGTCGCGAACAAGGCCCACAGCGCGAGGATCCACGGCGGCGCGATACCGGCCACCGGGCCCGGCGCTGCATACGAGATCCAGCCGGCGCGGATCGCCGCCGTGTCCCACGCGAGGCCCACGCCGATTGCGAAGACCGCCAGCAGCGCGTCGACCAGCGGCTTGTCGCTGAGGGCCAGGTGCAGCAGCACCGCCGCGGCGACGGCAACGACGGCCCAGCCGGCTTCGCCGCGAGCGGCCAGCGCGACGCAAGCGAACCACGCGGCCTGGAACGCCGCCACGTTCAGCAGCACGCGCCAGGTGCGCGACGGCAGGCGAATGGCAATCGCCGTCATCGCCGCGCCGCGAACAGGTAGTGCGACACCCACCACTCGGTGCCGTTCGCGTAGCCGAAGAGTTCCGCGCAGGCGAGGAAGAACAGGCGCCAGCGCATCCACCACAGGCCGGCCGCTTCCACGCCGTAGGTGCGTTCGAGCACCGGCCAGACTTCGGCGCGGCGCGACTCGAGGTTCGCGAGCCACGCGCGCGCCGTGCGCTCGTAGTGCGTGCCGTCCCAGCGCCAGCGCGACAGCAGCTGCAGGTCGTCCTGGCAACGCAGCGCGAGATCGTCGCTGGGCATCATGCCGCCCGCGAAGAAGTGGCGCGTCATCCAGTCGCTCGCGTCGCGGTCCTCGAACGCGTAGGGAACGTCGCGGTGCACGAACACGTGCATGAAGAAGCGCCCGCCGGGAGCGAGCCAGCCCGCCACGCGCCGGAACATTTCCGGCCAGTTGCGCAGGTGCTCGAACATTTCCACCGACACGATCCGGTCGAAGCGCACGAGCGGATCGAACTGCGCGACGTTGCAGGTGACCACGTCCACGTTGGCGAGGCCGCGCCGTGCCGCTTCGGCTTCGATGTGCTCGCGCTGCGAATGCGAATTGGACACGGCGGTGATCCGCGCGCCCGGGTAGCGCTCGGCCATCCACAAGGTCAGCGAGCCCCAGCCGCAGCCCAGCTCCAGGATGCGTTGCCCGTCGGCGATGCCGGCGCGCTCGCAGGTTGCGCCGAGGGCGGCCTTTTCCGCGGCGTCGAGGTTCTCCACGCCGGCGGGCCACCAGCACGAGCTGTACTTGCGCCGCGCGCCCAGCACGAGGCGAAAGAACTCGGCCGGCACTTCGTAGTGCTGCTCGTTCGCCTTGTGGGCGAGCGGCGCGATCGGTGCGGCTGCCAGTTCGCGCACGAACGATTCGGTGGTCGCCGCGGCCTGGTCCGGGCTGCGCGCGTGCAGTTGCGCCAGCCGCTGCTGCAGCAGGCGGCGGATCCCGGTGCGCACGAAGACGTCGGGCAGCACGCCGCGTTCGGTCCAGTCGATGGCGAGATTCGCTACGGCCAACGGTTTCTCCTTGCCCGGGGCATCCGGTGCGTTGGTTCATACGAAGCTGCGGGCCGGACGGATCACCCGAGCCCGCGCCCGTCGTGATCCAATGCGGGTCGCGCCGCGTACAACAGCGCATGAACGTCGCCCCGCATCCACCGGAGGTGCCGGCCATGCGGCCGGCCGCGCCGCGTGCGGCCCGCATTTCCGTCGCGGCGCCGCAGCCCGCGCGCAACACGATGCCGACGAACGACGAACTCAACGAATGGATGCATGCGGTGGCCGCCCGGGCGGACCGGCAGGCGTTCGCGGCCCTGTTCAAGCATCTCGCGCCGCGCGTGAAGGGCTACCTCGTGCGCTCCGGCTGCGACGGCGATCTCGCGGAAGAACTGGCGCAGGAGGCGATGGTGCTGCTGTGGCGGCGCGCATCGACGTTCGATCCTGCTCGCGCCGCGCTTTCGACGTGGCTCTTCACGATCGCGCGCAACGTGCGCATCGACCAGCACCGGCGCCGGCAGCTGTCGGCCGATTCGCATGCCGACGCGACCGACCCGTGGGAAGCCGACCTGCAGCCGGCCGACACGGCGCTGCCTCCGGACGAACTGGCGATCGCGGCGCAGCGCGAGCGCCGCGTGCATCGTGCGCTGTCCGAGCTGCCGCCCGAGCAGGCGCTCGTCGTGAAGCTTTCCTTTTTCGAGGAGCATCCGCATGCGCGGATCGCCGAGCAGCTGGGCATCCCGCTCGGCACGGTGAAATCGCGCATCCGCCTCGCGGTGGCGCAGCTGCGCCGCAGATTGGACGATTCCGCAACATGATCCACCACCATCCCGACGATGACCTCCTGCTGGCGCTGGCCGCGGGCCGGCTCGACAGCGGGGCGGCGCTGCTCGTGTCGGTGCACCTCGAGTCGTGCCCGGCCTGCCGCGCGCGCCTGCATACCTTCCAGGCGGTCGGCGGCGCGATGCTCGACTCGGCCGAGCCGCAGCTGCTCATGCCCGAAGCGCTCGCGAAGACACTCGAACGCATCGATGCCCCGGCGCCGGCTGCGCGAGCCCCGGCCGCGCCGGCGGGCCCGGCGCCCGCGTTGCCGAACGGCGCGCCGTGGCCGCGCGCGTTGGCCGGCAGCGAGATCTCGCCCTGGCGCTGGATGGCACCGGGCATGCATTTCTCGCGCGTGCGCCTGCCGCACGACCCGCAGGCGTCGCTGTACCTGCTGCAGATCGCGCCGGGCAAGAGCCTCGCGCGGCACACCCATACGCAGCTCGAACTGACGCAGGTGTTGTGCGGCGCCTTCGACGACGGTCGCTCGACCTTCGCGGCCGGCGACTTCGACGAGGCCGATCCGCAGGTGCGCCACCAGCCGGTCGTGGCGCCGGGCGGCGTGTGCGTGTGCCTCGCCTATGTGGAAGGTCGCCTTAAATTCGACGGCCGGATCACCGGGATGATCGGCCGCCTGATCGGCATGTGAGCAGCGCTCAGAGGCGGCGCTTCGAGACGGCAGCACCGGCCGCGCACGCAACGGCGCTCGCGAATGTGCCCCAGCCCAGGTCGACACCGGTCACGATCCACGGCCAGTCGCGCAGCGTCGCCTGGCTGGTGAGGTCGTAGGTCGCGTAGGCGACGAAACCGAACAGCGCACCGCGCAAGGCAGCGCCGCCGATGTCCTTCGAGGGCATCACCGCGAAGCCGAGCAGGCCCGCGAGATACACCGCATAGAACAGCGCGGCGGCGATCCAGTCGACGTCCGCGGCCATCAGGTGGCCGATCGCGGGCCGGTACAGGCGCGAGCCCATCGCCCCGAGCCACACGGCATCGAGCGCGACGAAGGCCGCAGTGGTGGCGAGAATGGTCGGGAAGCGCAGTTGCATCATTTCAGTCGGTAGGTGAGGTGGCGGCCGTGGCCGACGACGGTGTCCAGGCCGACCCATTCGTCGCCGGCCCAGCGGATGTCGATCGCGTTCGGCGGGCCGGCGATGCGCCAGCCGCGCGCGTTCGCGGCCCCATGGTCGGTGTCGATGCGCAGCGGCTCCAGCGGCGTGATCCGCACGTCGACGATGCGGCCCGTGCCGGGGTCCAGCAGCTGCTGCTGCGAACGCAGCGCCGTGTTCCAGTACGCGAAGCTCATCGCGCACCCCGGCAAGGTTTCGGTGCGGGCGTGGCGCCCTTTCGCGTCGATCGCATCGATCGCGAGTCCACCGTCGGCCCGGATCGCCCGGACCTGCGTGACGCGGCCGTCGTCGTCGGTCCTCGCGTCCAGCGCGGCGAGGCAGCCGCCGGACCAGGTTTCACGCGAGTGGTGCTCGTAGCGGTACGCCGTCCAGCCGAGGAATCGCAACACGAAATGCGCGTCGCTTTGCACCGTTTCGGTCCCGTCCCCGCGCTTCTCGACGACGAACCGGTGCGTGCCGATCCGCTCGCCGTCCAGGCGCACGATGAAGTTCCACTGCGTGCGGGCCTCGGCGTCGCACGCGCTCACCGCTACGTCCGCCGCGCCGGCCAGGAAGAGGGCGGCAATGAGACGGCGCACGCGGACTGGCGCTGGTTTCATTCCGTGCTGTACGAGCCGCGCGGTGGCGTGGATCACGCCAGCGGCATCCTGCAACGGTGCCCGACTACTTCACCCGCTGCTTTTCGAGCTTGCGTGCCAGCGTACGCCGGTGCATGCCCAGGCGGCGCGCGGTCTCCGAGATGTTGAAGCCCGTTTCGGCGAGCACTTCGTGGATGCGCTCCCACTCGAGCGTCTTGATCGACGTCTGGCGGCCCGTCAGGTCGACGTCCGGGTTGCCTTCGCCCTTCGCGAAGGCCGCGATGATGTCGTCGGTGTTCGCGGGCTTGGCGAGGTAGTGGCGCGCGCCGAGCTTGATCGCCTCGACGGCGGTGGCGATGCTCGCGTAGCCGGTGAGCACGATGATGACCATCTCCTCAACCGCTTCGTGCAGCAATTGCACGCAGGCCAGGCCCGAGTCGCCGCCGGCGAGCTTCAGGTCCACCACCGCGTAGTCGGGGCTTTCGGTTTCGAGCAGTTGCCGCACTTCGTCGAGGTTTGTCGCGCGCAGCACGCGGTAGCCGCGCCGCTCGAACGAGCGGTGCAGCGTGCGCGCGAACGCATCGTCGTCCTCGACGATGAGCAGTTCGCGTTCAGTGCGGGTGGGGTCCATCGGTGGCGATCGTCAGCGCGGCCAAGGGAATCGTGATGCGCACCTGCGCGCCGCGTTCGAGATTCTGCGCGCGAATGCTTCCACCCAGCGTGCGTGCGACATTGACCGCGAGGAACAGGCCGAGCCCGCGCCCCGCCGCGCCTTTTGTCGACGCGTACGGCGTGCCCAGCCTTGCCAGCGCATCCGGCGGAAAGCCGGGGCCTTCGTCACGCACGAACACCGCCAGGTCGTCCTGCTCGCGGCGCGCTTCGAGCACGATGCGCCCGCCCGGCGCGGCTTCGAGCGCGTTGTCGAGGACGTTGTCGATCATCTGCCGCAGCGCCGGGTCGGCCGCGATGGGCTCGTCGGGCAGCTCGCCGTATTGCTGCTCGACCACCGCGCCGCGCAATTCCTGCCACGCACTCGCGAGCTCGGCGAAGAACGCACGCAAGGTCGTGCGCTCCATTTCCTCGGCGCGCGACTGGCCGGCCGACACGAGCGTGCTGCTCACGATCTGCTTGCAGCGCGCGATCTGCCGCTGCATCTCCTCGATCTCCTCGCGCAGCTCGGGCTCGCCCGCGAACGGCGCCATGTGCGACCAGTCGTTGAGGATCACCGACAGCGTCGCGAGCGGCGTGCCGAGCTCGTGCGCGGCGCCCGATGCGAGAAGGCCCATGCGCACGATGTGCTCTTCTTCCGCGGCGCGCTGGCGCAATTGCGCGAGGCGCTCGTCGCGTTCGCGCAGGTTGCGTCCGATGCGCTCGATGAAGATGACGAGCAGCGACGCATCGAGCAGGAAGCACACGAGCAGTCCCGCGATGTACGGCCGCGGGAACTCCGAGCCGGCGATCGTCGGGATCGCGAGCGGCTGGTGCCACACGGTCAGTGCAGCGAAGCCGACGCTGGCGCTCACCAGGATCGAGCACGCATAACCCGGCTGCAGCAGCACCGACCCGAGCGCGACCTGCAACAGGTACAGGAAGATGAACGGGTTGTGCACGCCGCCCGAAAAATACAGCTGCCCCGTGAGCACGGCGACGTCCACCAGCAGCCCCACGAAGAGTTCGGCCTCGTGCACCGGCAGGCGGCTGTGCAATCGCACCGTGCTCGCGATGTTGAACAGCGCGAGCAGCGCCAGCAGCGTGAGCATAGGCACCATCGGCAGCGCCACGCCCATCAGCCCGGCCGCGACCGCGATCGTGACGAGCTGCCCGCCGACGGCGAGCCAGCGCAGCACCACCAGGTGCATCAGGTTGCGGCGCGCGGCGAGATGCGACTGCGCCGCGGCGGCGCGAAGGGACGGATCAACAGGCACGTGACGGGGCCGGGGCGCCGTGCCGCAAGTGCCTTTCCTGTACGAGCACGAAGACAGCGGCGGCTGCGACGCCTGCGGCGAGAGCGAACCAGGTCAAAGCGTACACGAGGTGGTTGTTGGGGAACTGGACGACCGTCAGGCCCGGCCGCGGCCACGCCGAGGCGTCGGCGGGCGTCGCGGCTTGCTGGTCGACGAAATAGGGCGCCGCGACCGCAAGGTGAGCCTCGGCCGCCATGGCCGCGACGTCGCGCGAGTACCACTGGCCGTGCGCCGCATCGTTGTTGCGCAGGAACCCGCCCTTGGGCTCCGTGAAGCGAAGAAGCCCCACCACTGTTTGCTGCGCATCGCCATGCGGAACGTGGCCGCGCATCTCCGGCGGCACGAAGCCGCGATTGACGAACAGCCATTCGCCATCGACGGTGCGCAGCGGCGTGAGCACCCAGTAGCCCGAGCCCAGCATCGTGCTCGCATGCACGAGCAGTTCGTCCGCGTAATCGAAGCGGCCGGACACGAGCACACGGCGGTATTCGTCGGCTTCGCGATCGAGGGCGGACCCTCGGCCCTGCACCGGCGCGGCGACAGGCGCCGCGTGCAGCCGCGCATCGACGCGCGCGATCAGGTCTTCCTTCCACGCGAGGCGATGCACTTGCCATGTGCCCAGCGCCATGAAGCCCGCGAACGCGGCGAGCGCGAACGCCACCAGCGCCGCGAGGGCGGCATTGGAGCGGATGCGGGTCTCGTCGCCTTGCATCGCGAGCGGCATCACGGCATGTTGCGCATCGCTTGCGGGTCGGGCATCGGCATCATGTTCGCGTTCATGTGGTACATGACCCAGATGGAGCCCGACAGCAGGATGACGACCAGAGCGAGCGTGAACACCGTCGCCAGCATCGACCAGCCGCCTTCCACCTTCGCGTTCAGGTGCAGGAAGTACACCATGTGCACGATCATCTGCACGGCGGCGAAGGCGAGGATCACGGCCGCGGTCGCATGCGCCGACGGAATCAGCTTGCCCATCACGAGCCAGAACGGGATCGCCGTGAGCAGCACCGACAGCACGAAACCGATGAGGTAGCCCTTGGCCGTCGCGTGATAGCCGATGTCGTCGTGATGATGACCCGCATGCAGTTCAGCCGCGCTCATTGGAGCACTCCCATGAGGTACACGAAGGTGAAGACGCCGATCCACACGACGTCCAGGAAGTGCCAGAACATCGACAGGCACACCAGGCGCCGCTTGTTCTCGTGCGTGAGGCCGCGCTTCGCGACCTGCGTCATCAACGTGACGAGCCACACGCAGCCGAAGGTGACGTGCAGGCCGTGCGTGCCCACCAGCGTGAAGAAGCTGGAGAGGAAGGCGCTGCGGCCCGGGCCGGCGCCTTCGTGGACCAGGTGCGCGAATTCGTTCAGCTCGAGCGAGATGAAGCCCAGGCCGAACAGTCCCGTCACCGCGAGCCATGCGAGGACGGCGCGGCGGTTGCCGGACTGCATGCCGATCATCGCGAAGCCGTACGTGATCGACGACAGCAGCAGCAGCGCGGTGTTGGTCGCGACGACGGGCAACTCGAACAGGTCCGCGCCCGACGGGCCCGCGGCGTAGCTGCGGCCCAGCACCGCATAGGTCGCAAAGAGGATGGCGAACAGCAGGCAGTCGCTCATCAGGTACAGCCAGAACCCGAGCAGCGTGCCTTGCTGCGGGTGGTGGCTGCCGTCGTCCCAGAAGACCGGCGCGCTGCCGGCGGCGATCGTGTTGGATGTCATCTCTGTTCGATCCCGTCAGGCCGCTGCGAGGGCGAGCGTGCGCTCGTCTTCGGTGCGGCGCACCTCGTCCGCGTCGATGTGGAAATCGCGGTCGTAGTTGAAGGTGTGCGTGATCGCCGCGGCCAGCATGGCGACGAACGCGATACCCGCCGGAATCCACATGTGCCAGATCAGCGCGAAGCCCCACGCCGTCGCGAGCATCGCGATGACGAAGCCGGCGCCGGTGTTCTTCGGCATGTGGATCGGCTTGAAGCCGGCGGTGGGGCGCTGCGCGCCGCGCTGCTTCATGTCGTGCCACGC
>DATBPW010000359.1:0-4204 GCA_036561125.1 Ramlibacter sp.
CGCCGCCAGCGTGAAGTAGTAGAAGACGCGCTTGTCGTCCAGGTCGAACAGCGCCGCATGCGGCCTGAAGTTGACGTAGATGCCGTCCGACCCGCCCAGCGCCTTGTTGTCGAAGAACAGGTAGTAGACCATCTGCGCGAAGGCCATCGTCACCATGATGAAGTAGATGCCCTTCGTGCGCACGACGAAGAAGCCGATCACCAGAGCGGCGAGGCCGGATGCCGCGACGGCCGCCGGCAGCGACCACCAGAGGCTCGCGGGCCCGTCCTGCGGCGTGAGGAACGCAAGCGCATAGCCCGCGATCCCGAAGTACGCGGCGTGCCCGAGCGAGACGAGCCCTGTCACGCCCAGCAGCAGGTCCAGGCTCATCGCGAAGATGCCCAGAATCATCATGCGTGCGACCGTCTGCGCGTAGAAGTCGGACGCGACCAGCGGGAACAGGGCGAGCGCGAGGAAGCCCAGGGCGAGCACGGCTTGCAACCCGCGCGGCAGCGACTCGAGGTTCGCCTTGGTGCTCATTGGCGGAACAGGCCTTCCGGCTTGAACAGCAGCACGCCGGCCATCAGCATGTACACCAGCATGCCGGCGATGCCGGGCAGGAGCACCTTGCCGAAAGTGTCGACGAAGCCGACGAGCAGCGCCGCCACCAGCGCACCACGCACGGAGCCGATGCCGCCGATCACGACCACGACGAAGCACATGATCAGCACCTGCGACCCCATGTTCGGGTAGACGCTGGAAATCGGCGCGGCGATCATGCCGGCCACCATCGCGAGCCCGACGCCGAGCGCGAAGACGACTGCGTGGATCAACCGGATGTCGATGCCCAGCGCTTCGGCCATCTCGCGGTTGAAGGCGCCGGCGCGGATCTTCATGCCCAGGCGCGTCTTCGAGATCAGCCAGTACAGGCCTAGGGCCAGCGCGATGCACACGCCCGACATGAAGAGCCGGTACACGGGATAGGACATCGTGTCCGTCAGCGGAACGGATGCGGAAAGCAGCGACGGCACCGTGACGCCGTGCACGTCGTCGCCCCACAGGATCGAACGCATCTCCTCGAAGATGTAGATCAATCCGAACGTGAGCAGCACCTGGTCGAGGTGGTCGCGGTCGTAGAAGTGGCGGAACAGCAAGCGCTCGAGCAGCAGGCCGAAGACCACCGACAGCGCGGCACCGCCGACCACGGCGATCACGAAGCTGCCGCTCATTGCGGCGAGCGACCACGCGACGTACGCGCCGAGCATGTAGAAGCTGCCGTGCGCGAGATTCACCACGCCCATGATCCCGAAGATCAGCGTCAGCCCCGCGGCCAGCATGAACAGCAGCAGCCCGTACTGGACGCTGTTCAACACCTGGATGAAGAAACTGGGGATGTCCATCAGGCGTGGCGGCGCGCGAACAGCAGCAGGCCGCCGAGCACGGCGAACAGGCCGCCGCACACGCGATTGATCCAGCGCACCACGTGCGCCTGCCGCAGCCAGGGTGCGACGCGCCCGACGCCGAACGCGGCCAGGCCCAGGATCACGAGATCGCCGACGACGAACGTGAGCGCGAGCAGCAGGAACTGCGGCGCGAACGACGCCGCCGGGTCGATGAACTGAGGAAAGAACGCCATGAAGAAAAGAAGCGACTTCGGGTTGCTCGCGCCGACCAGCACGCCCTGCGCGAACAGCGAATGCCGGCGCGGCGCCGTGCCGTCGAGCGAAAGGGCGGCGCCGCTGCGGAACGTGCGGATGCCGAGCCAGATGAGGTAAGCGGCGCCCGCCACCTTCAGCGCGGTGAATGCCGCCTCCGACGCGGCTAGCAGCGCGCCGAGGCCGAGTGCCGACAGCATCATGATCGCGAAGTTCGCGGCGAGCGCGCCGGACAGCGAGCCGAGCGCGCGCCACGGCCCATGGTTCACCGAGTTGGTGAGCGTCATGAGCATCGTCGGGCCCGGCGTGACGATCAGGAGCGTCACCGCGACGAGGTAGAGCAGGTAAGTGGAGAGCGTCATGCGGTCACAAGAAAATGGGAGGCCGGTGCCTCCCATTGTCGTCGTGCATCGCGCGTCAAGCCATCTTGCACCCGGCGCCCGAATCGGCCAGCGCCTTCGCCGCGATGCCCACGACCTTGTTCTCCTTGTTCTCGACGCGGCGCAGGTAGATGTCCTGGATCGGGTTATGGGCCTTGCTCATGGTCCACTTGCCGCGCGGGCTGTCGATCGCGGCGGTTTCCATCGCCTTGTACAGCGCCTGCTTGTTCGACAGGTCGCCCTTGACCGCGTTGGCGCCGATCATCAACAGCTGGCCGCTGTCGTAGCCTTGCACGGCATACACATCGGGCTGCAGCTTGAACGTCGTGGCATAGGCCGTGCGGAACTGCTTGTTGCGCGGCGTGTCGAGCGAGTCGCTGTAGTGCATCGTCGTCATCACGCCATCGGCGGCGGGGCCGGCCGCATCGAGCACGCCTTCGGTGAGGAAGCCCGAGCCCCACAGGGCGATCTTGCCCTTCAGGCCGGCGGCCGCGAAGTCGCGCATGAACTTCGCGGCGGGCGGCCCGGCGAAGAAGCACGCGACGGCGTCGGGCTTGAGCGATGCGATTTCGGTGAGCAGCGCCTGGAATTCCACTTGCGGGAAGGGCAGGCCCAATTCCTTGACGATGGTGCCGCCCGCCTTCGTGTAGCTGTCGCGGAAGCCTTCGAAGGCCTCGTCGCCGGCCGCGTACTTCCACGTGATCCACACGGCGCGCTTGAGGCCCCTGTCCATCATCGGCTTGCCGAGCGCGAGCGTCGGCTGCGAATTGGTGAACGACGTGCGGAAGACGTTCGGTGCGCACAGCGCACGCGTGGCGGCGTGCACGCCGGCGTTGGGGATGATGCACAGCGTGCCGGACTCGCGCACCACTTTCTGGATGCCCATCTGCACGCCGGAGTGAACGGTGCCGACCAGCACGTCGACCTTGTCGCGCTGCACGATGCGGCTGGCGTTCTCCACGCCCTTCGCGGGCTCGGACTCGTCGTCGAGCTTGAACCACTCGATTTCGCGGCCGCCGATCTTGCCGCCCTTTTCGTCGAGCGCCATGCGAAAGCCGTTCTCGATCGCGACGCCCAGCGGGGCATACGCGCCGGTGTACGGCAGCATCAGGCCGACGCGGATCTTGCTGGATTGCGCGCGGACGATTTCGGGCAGCAGGAAGCCGGCGGAGGCGGCGCCGACGGCCGCGGCGGCGCGGGTGAGGACGAGGCGGCGGGTGGTCATGGGGTGGGTCTCCTTCTCCGATTGTTTAGGCTTGAAGTATTTCTAACCCAGCGGCGCGGCGTGCACCACATGGCTTACCCGCACGCAGGGCACTAGCGCGCATTGGCGGCGCGCAGCTTGAAGCGCTGGATCTTGCCGGTGGCGGTCTTCGGCAGTTCGCCCACGAACTCGATCCAGCGCGGGTACTTGTAGGCCGCGAGCGAGTTCTTCACGTGCGCCTGCAGGTCTTCGGCACTTGCTTCGCGGCCCGGCTTGAGCACGACGAACGCCTTGGGTTTCACGAGTTGGTCCGAATCCGCCACGCCGATCACGGCGGCTTCGAGGACCGCGGTATGCGTCATCAGGCACGCTTCCACTTCGAACGGCGAGACGTAGATGCCGCCGACCTTGAGCATGTCGTCGCTGCGCCCGCCGTAGGTGTAGAAGCCGTCGGCGTCGCACGTGTACTTGTCGCCGCTCTTCGTCCACTCGCCGGCGAAAGTCGATTTGGTCTTCGCGCGGTTGTTCCAGTACATCAGCGCCGCGCTCGGTCCCTTGACCTGCAGCTCGCCGATTTCGCCGGCGCCGCAGTCGCGGCCGTCATCGCCAATGATGCGGACCTCGTAGCCGGGCACGGGTTGCCCCGTCGTGCCGTAGCGCACCTGGCCCGGTCGGTTCGACAGGAAGATGTGCAGCATCTCGGTCGAGCCGATGCCGTCGAGGATCTCGCAGCCGTATTCGGCCGTCCAGCGCTTGCCGATTTCCGCGGGCAGCGCCTCGCCGGCGCTGGTGCACACGCGCAGCGCGATTTCGCTTTTCTTCGGGCGGTTCGCGTCGGCCAGCAACATCGCGTAGAGCGTCGGCACGCCGCAGAAGATCGTCGACTGGAATTTCTTCAGCACGTTGAACACGTCGGCGGGGATCGGCCGCCCCGGCCACAGCACCGTCGTCGCGCCCACGCTCATCGGAAACGTGAGCGAATTGCC
>DATBPW010000360.1:0-4975 GCA_036561125.1 Ramlibacter sp.
CGCCACCGGTGTTCCCGGCGTGTGGATCAACATCGGCCACGGCTCGAGCGGCTGGGCGCTGTCGTGCGGCAGCGCGCGCGTGGTCGCGGACCTGATGGCGGGGCGCAAGCCCGACGTGGACATCGAAGGGCTCGGCGTCGAACGGCTCGCGGCGTAACATCTCGCGCATGCAGCGCGTGACGTGCGATCGATCCTGGCCCTTGCACGGCGTTGCCGGCGCGCGAGCCATCGAGCAGGCCGCGGCCGCCACGCAGCCACCCCACACATTGATGCAGCGCGCCGGTCTCGCGGTCGCACGACTCGCGCTGGCGATCGCGCCGCATGCCAGGCACGTGTGGATTGCCTGCGGTCCCGGCAACAACGGCGGTGACGGCTTCGAAGCCGCGATGCACTTGCAGCAGTGGGGCAAGGCCGTGACGGTCACGTGGGCCGGCGACGAGAAGAAGGCCCCGGCGGATGCACTCGCATCCCTTCAACGCGCGCGGCAAGCCGGCGTGAAATTCGCCGGCGACGCGCCCGCGCAGTTCGACATCGCGATCGACGCGCTCCTCGGCATCGGTTCCGCGCGCCCGCTCGATGGCCGCATGCGCGAATGGGCGGACCGGTTGAACGAAAGCCACGTGCCCGTGCTCGCGGTCGACATCCCGTCCGGGCTTGCGAGCGACACCGGCACGGGCGACGCGGTGCACGCGACGCACACGCTGTCGCTGCTGACACTCAAGCCGGGATTGTTCACCGCGAAAGGCCGCGATGCCTGCGGCGAAACGTGGTTCGACGACCTCGGGGTCGACAGCAACGCCCCTGCGCCGCTCGCGTGGCTCGCCGGCTCCCCTGCGCGTGTGCCGCGCCCGCACGATTCGCACAAAGGCAACTGGGGCGACGTCGCCGTGATCGGCGGCGCGCCGGGCATGGCCGGCGCCGCGTTGCTCGCCGCGTCCGCAGCGCTGCATGCGGGCGCCGGGCGCGTGTTCGTCGGCATGCTGGGCGACACGTTGCCCGTCGACATCTCCCAGCCCGAGCTGATGATGCGCGCATGGGAATCGCTCGACCTGCGCGCGATGACGGTGGCATGCGGTTGCGGCGGCGGTGACGCCGTGCGCGGCTCGCTGCCGAAGGTGATCTCCACCGCGCAAGCACTGGTGCTCGACGCCGATGCACTGAACGCGATCGCCGCCGACGCGCAATTGCAATCGCTGTTGCAGGCGCGCGGCCGCCGCGGCAAGCCGACGGTGATCACGCCGCATCCGCTCGAAGCGGCGCGCTTGCTCGGCAAATCGGCGCAGGACGTCCAGGCAGACCGCCTCGAGGCGGCGCGATCGCTCGCGCAGAAGTTTTCGTGCGTCGCCGTGTTGAAAGGCTCGGGCACCGTGATCGCGGCGCCGGATCACGCACCGCGCATCAACCCGACGGGAAGCGGCCGGCTCGCGACGGCCGGAACGGGCGATGTGCTCGCGGGCTTGATCGCTGCTCGGCTCGCGCCCGGCGCGGACGCCTTCGATGCCGCATCAGGCGCAGTGTTCGATCACGGACTGGCGGCGGACCGTTGGCCTCACAGCCAGGCGCTCACCGCATCGGCCCTCGCGCGCGCGCTCTAGCCGCGGCCCACGAAGGGCATCTTCGTCGCCATCACCGTGTGGAACAGCACGTTCGCCTCGAGCGGCAGGTTCGCCATGTACAGGACCGATTCGCCGACGATGCTCGCGTCCATCAGCGGTTCGGGCGCGATCGTGCCGTTCGCCTGCGGCACGCCCTTGGCCATGCGCGCGGCCAGCTCGGTGAGCGCGTTGCCGATGTCGATCTGGCCGACGGCGATGTCGTACTTGCGCCCGTCGAGCGCAGCCGTCTTCGTCAGGCCCGTGACCGCATGCTTCGTCGCCGTGTAGGCGATCGAGTTCGGCCGCGGCGCATGCGCGGAGATCGAGCCGTTGTTGATGATGCGCCCGCCCATCGGCTGCTGCGCCTTCATCACGCGGAACGCCTCGCGGATGCCCCAGAACATGCCGTTGAGGTTGGTGTCGACGACCTTCGTCCAGTCGTCGTCGGCGATGTCCTCGAGCAGCGTTTGCCCCAGGCCCATGCCCGCGTTGTTGAACAGCATGTCGACACGGCCCCACTTCGCGACGGCCGCATCGAACAGCGCGCGCACCTGTTTCGGGTCGGTGACGTCGGTGGGGACCGCGAGCCCGCGCTCGCCGGCCTTCGCTTCGGCGATCGTCGCATCGAGCGGTTCCTTGCGGCGCCCCGCCACCGCGACACGCCAGCCGTCGCGCAGCAGCGCGAGCGCCGCCGCCTTGCCCACGCCCGTGCCGCCGCCCGTGACGATCGCGACCTTGACCTTGTCGTTTGCCATCTCGTGGACTCCTCGTTGTGTGTTTCAGCGCCGCACGCGGCCCTTCTTGAGCGCGGGCTTCTTCGACACGGGCTTCTTGGCCTTGTCGGCCTTGTCGCCCCTCACGCCTGCCTTCTTCGCCGCAGATTTCGACGTGCCCTTGCCGGGGCGCGGCGGCGGCGGCAGGCCCTTGTCGCGCATCGCGCGCGCGACCGTGAGGTCCTCGCCTTCCTTCACCAGCCGGAAGTCGATCTTGCGGCCGTCGAGGTCGACGCGGCTGACCTGCACGCGCACGCGCGAGCCGATCGCGTAGCGGATGCCGGTGCGCTCGCCGCGCAGCTCCTGCCGCGCCTCGTCGAACTTGAAGTATTCGCCGCCCAGCTCGGTGATGTGCACCAGGCCTTCGACGTACATCTGGTCGAGCGTGACGAAGATGCCGAAACTCGTCGCGGCCGTGACGACGCCGCCGTACTCCTCGCCGAGATGGTCGCGCATGTACTTGCACTTGAGCCAGGCTTCCACATCGCGGCTGGCTTCGTCGGCACGCCGCTCGTTCGCGCTGCAGTGCAGGCCCGCGGCTTCCCACGCCTGCATCTCGCGTGTCGGCGCGGGCGCCGGCTTCTTGGCCTTGCCTGTCGCAGCCTTGTTGGTGGCGGCGAGGCGGCGGGCGAGCTTTTCGTGCTGCTCGCCGGGCGTGGGCAATGCCGGCAGCTCGTAGCGTTCGCCTTCGAGGATCGCCTTGATGGTGCGATGCACGAGCAGGTCGGGATAGCGGCGGATCGGCGACGTGAAATGCGTGTACGCCTCGTACGCCAACCCGAAATGGCCGCTGTTGAAAGGCGTGTAGATGGCCTGCTGCATCGAGCGCAGCAGCATCGTGTGGATCTGCTGCGCATCCGGCCGGTCCTTCGTCGCCGCCGCGATGCGCTGGAACTCCATCGGCTTCGGGTCGTCGCCCACCGTCGCCGGCACGCCCATCGCCTTGAGATACTGCCGCAGGATTTCCTTCTTCTCCGGCGTCGGGCCCTCGTGCACGCGGTACAGCGACGCGCGCTTGTTCTGCTCGATGAAGTCCGCCGCGCAGACGTTGGCGGCGAGCATCGCCTCTTCGATCAGGCGGTGCGCGTCGTTGCGCATGCGGGGGACGATCTGCTCGATGCGGCCGTTCTCGTCGCACACGATCTGCGTTTCGACCGTGTCGAAGTCCACGGCGCCGCGCGCCTCGCGCGCCTTCAGCAACGCGCGGTAGACGTCGTGCAGGTTCATGAGGTCCTGCACGCGGTCCTCGCGCCGCGCCGCCTCGGGCCCGCGCGTGTTCGCCAGGATCGCGGCGACTTCGTTGTAAGTGAAGCGCGCGTGGCTCCACATCACGCCCGGGTAGAACTGGTAGGCGTGGATGTCGCCCGCGGGCGTGATCAGCATGTCCGCGACCATGCACAGCCGCTCGACCTCGGGGTTGAGCGAGCACAGGCCGTTGGACAGCTTCTCCGGCAGCATCGGGATCACGCGGCGCGGGAAGTACACGCTGGTCGCGCGGTCGTACGCGTCGACGTCGATCGGGCTGCCGGTGTCCACGTAGTGGCCGACGTCCGCGATCGCGACGAGCAGGCGCCAGCCCTTGCCGCGCCCGACTTTCACGGGCTCGCAGTACACGGCGTCATCGAAGTCGCGCGCATCCTCGCCGTCGATCGTGACGAGCGCGACGTCGGTGAGGTCCACGCGATGCTTCTTGTCCTCGCGCCGCACTTTGTCCGGCAGCGCGCGCGCGAGGCCGATGCAGCCTTCCGAGAATTCGTGGGGCACGCCGTACTTGCGCACGGCGATCTCGATCTCCATGCCGGGGTCGTCGATCTCGCCGAGCACTTCCTTCACGCGGCCCACCGGCTGGCCATACAGGCTCGGCGGCTCGGTGAGTTCGACGACGACGACCTGTCCCGCCTTCGCAAGGCCGGTCGCGCCCTTGGGAATGAGCACGTCCTGGCCGTAGCGCTTGTCTTCGGGCGCGACGAGCCACACGCCGCTTTCGTGCAGCAGGCGGCCGATGATCGGCTGCGCGGGGCGCTCGATGATCTCGACGACGCGGCCTTCGGGCCGGCCCTTGCGATCGTGGCGCACGATGCGCGCCTTGACATGATCGCGATGCAGCACCGCCCGCATCTCGTTGGGCGGCAGGTAGATGTCGATCTCGCCGTCGTCGCGCACGACGTAGCCGTGCCCGTCGCGATGGCCCTGGATCACGCCTTCGATCTCGTCGAGGAGGCCGATTCCGCTGTGCGCGCTGGAGAGGTGACTGACGTTTTTGATGTTAGAATCCTTGGTTCCTGAAAGCCCAGGTGGCGGAATTGGTAGACGCACTAGTTTCAGGTACTAGCGAGTAACATCGTGGGGGTTCGAGTCCCTTCCTGGGCACCAGACAAATCATAAAGCCGGCCTTGCCGGCTTTTCTCATTTCGGACCGGGCGGGGCCTATACCGGCACCGCGATGAGGTCGTGCCCCTGGGCGGCCACGATCTTCGCTTTCGTGAATTCGCCCACGCGCAGTTGCTTGCTCAGCTTTTCCGGCGGCAGGAGCTGCACGGTCCCGTCGATCTCCGGCGCATCCGCATAGCTGCGGCCCGCGCCGCCCTTGCGGCCGAGGCCGGGCGC
>DATBPW010000361.1:0-18150 GCA_036561125.1 Ramlibacter sp.
TGTGGGCAGCGTGCCGCTCGTCGCGGACATGTCGTCGGACATCATGTCGCGGCCCATCGACGTGGGCCGCTACGGCCTGATCTACGCGGGCGCGCAGAAGAACATGGGCCCCTCGGGAGTCACGCTCGTCGTCGTGCGCGACGACCTGCTCGGCCACGCACTGCCCGCATGCCCCTCGGCGTTCGACTACAAGCAGCAGGCCGACGCCGATTCGATGTTCAACACGCCGCCCACCTATGCGATCTACATCGCCGGACTGGTGTTCAAGTACATCAAGCAGCACGGCGGCCTCGAGGCGATGGCCGAGCACAACCGCGCCAAGGCGAAGGTGCTCTACGACTACCTCGACGCCAGCGAGTTCTTCCGCAACCCCGTCGCGCCGGAAGACCGTTCGCTGATGAACGTTCCCTTCAAGCTCAAGGACGATGCGCTCGACGACGCGTTCCTCAAGGGCGCGCAGGCACGCGTCATGATCCAGCTGAAGGGCCACCGGTCCGTGGGCGGCATGCGCGCGTCGATCTACAACGCGATGCCCATCGAAGGCGTGAAGGCGCTGGTCGCTTACATGAAGGACTTCGAGGCGCAGCATGGCTAGCACGCCGTTCCGCGTGCAGGTCCTCAACGAAATTTCGGAGCAGGGCCTGCAACGGTTGCCGGCGGGGCGGTACCTCACCGGCCACGACATCGCGGATCCCGACGCGATCCTCGTGCGCTCGGCCGACATGCATGCGATGGAGATCGCGCCCACGGTCAAGGCGATCGCGCGCGCCGGCGCGGGGACCAACAACATCCCCGTGAAAGTGATGAACGCGCGCGGCGTGCCGGTGTTCAACGCCCCGGGCGGCAACGCCAACGCGGTGAAGGAACTCGTGCTGGCCGGGATGCTGATCGCCGCGCGCAATCTCGCGCCGGCGCAGCGGTTCGTCGAGAAGCTGGATGCGCACGCGAAGGATCTCGACCGGCAAGTGGAAGCCGGCAAGAAGGAGTTCGCCGGCGTCGAGCTCGCGGGGCAGACGCTGGGAATCATCGGGCTGGGCCGCGTGGGCTGCCTCGTCGCCGACGCCGCGATCAAGCTCGGCATGAACGTGCTCGGCTACGACCCGGACATCACCGTCGATGCGGCGTGGAGCCTGCCGGCGCAGGTGAAGAAGGCCGCGAGCGTGCCCGAAGTGCTCAAGAGCGCCGGTTTCGTCACCTTGCACGTGCCGCTGGTCGACGCGACACGCGACCTCGTGAATGCGAAGAACGTTCCCTTGATGCGGGCCGGCTCCGTGCTGCTGAACTTCTCGCGCGACGGCGTGGTGAACGACGCCGCGGTGCTGGCCGCGCTCGATGCGAAGCAACTGGGCTGGTACGTGTGCGACTTTCCCGACGGCGCGATCCTGCACCACCCGAAGGTGGTCGCGCTGCCTCACCTGGGCGCCTCGACACGCGAAGCCGAGGAGAACTGCGCCGTCATGGTGGTGGACCAGCTGCGCGAGTACCTCGAGAACGGCAACGTCACGAACACGGTGAACTTCCCGAACGTCGCGATGGCGCGCGAGTCGCGCTACCGCATCGCGATTGCGAACGCGAACGTCCCCAACATGCTCGGCCAGATCTCGACCACCCTGGCCCGGGCGGGCCTGAACATCCACAACATGGTCAACAAGTCGCGCGGCGAGATGGCGTACACGCTGGTGGACGTCGACAGCGCCGTCGGCGACGCCGCCATGGCCGGGCTGCGCGCCATCGGGGGCGTGCTGGCCGTCCGCTACCTGCCGCAGGAAGAGTAAGGCACCGGTTCCCCAAGGGTCACGTTCGCGCGGCAAAATGGGCCGAGAACGAATAACAAACCCCTGAGGACAGAGAATGCCCCACGCCTTCGAACACACCCTCAAGACGTTCAAGACCGCCGCCGGCAAGGCGCGCTACTACTCGCTGCCGGTGCTCGCGAAGGAATTCCCGCGCATCGCGCGATTGCCGGTGTCGATGCGCATCGTGCTCGAGTCGGTGCTGCGCAACTGCGACGGCAAGAAGGTCACTGCCGCGCATGTGCAGCAAGTGGCCAACTGGGCGGCGAACGGCGAGCGCACCGAAGAGATTCCCTTCGTCGTCGCGCGCGTCGTGCTGCAGGACTTCACCGGCGTGCCGCTGCTGGCCGACCTCGCCGCGATGCGCAGCACTGCCGCGCGCCTGGGCAAAAAGCCGTCGCAGGTCGAACCGCTGGTGCCGGTCGACCTCGTCGTGGACCACTCCGTGATGGTCGATTTCTACGGCACGCGCGAAGCGCTGGACCTGAACATGAAGCTGGAGTTCCAGCGCAATCGCGAGCGCTACCAGTTCATGAAGTGGGGCATGCAGGCGTTCAAGACCTTCGGCGTCGTGCCGCCCGGTTTCGGTATCGTGCACCAGGTGAACCTGGAGTACCTCGCTCGCGGCGTGCTCGTGGGCCCGGATGGCGTGTACTACCCCGATACGCTGGTGGGCACCGACAGCCACACGACGATGATCAACGGCATCGGCGTCGTGGGCTGGGGCGTCGGCGGCATCGAAGCGGAAGCCGCGATGCTCGGCCAGCCGGTGTACATGCTCACGCCCGACGTCGTCGGCTTCGAACTCACGGGGAAATTGCGCGAAGGCTGCACCGCGACCGACCTCGTGCTCACCGTCACCGAGATCCTGCGGCGGCACAAGGTGGTCGGCAAGTTCGTCGAGTTCTTCGGCGAAGGCACGCGCACGCTCGCCGTGCCCGACCGCGCGACCATCGGCAACATGGCGCCGGAGTACGGCGCGACGATGGGCTTCTTCCCGGTCGACGACAAGACGATCGATTACTACGAGGGCACGGGGCGCACGAAAGAGCAGATCGCCGCGATCGAGGGCTACTTCAAGGCGCAGGGCCTGTACGGCGTGCCGCTGCCGGGCGAGATCGATTACTCGCTGGTGGTGAAGCTCGACCTCGGCGAAGTCACGCCGAGCCTGTCGGGCCCGAAGCGCCCGCAGGACCGCATCGAGCTGGGCAACGTGAAGGACCGCTTCACCGATTTGTTCAGCAAGAGCGCGGGCGAAAACGGCTTCAACCAGCCGGCCGGCACGCTGCAGACGCGCCACCTCGTCCATCCGAGCGGCGAGACGCGCGACCCGAAGGTGCCCGCGAACCCGCCGGTCAAGCCCGCGGCGCAGGTCTCCGAAACCGAGATGGAGGCGAACAAGCCGACGCTGGCCTCGGCGCAATTCGAGGCGCCCGCGGTGCCCGCGCCGCCGGTGGACTTCACGATCGGCCACGGCGACGTGCTGATCGCGGCCATCACGAGCTGCACCAACACGTCGAACCCCGGCGTGATGCTCGCCGCGGGGCTGCTCGCGAAGAAGGCCGTCGAAGCGGGACTGCGCGTGAAGCCTCACGTGAAGACCTCGCTGGGCCCGGGATCGCGCATCGTCACGGAATACCTGCAGAAGTCCGGGCTCATCCCGTATCTCGAACAACTCGGCTTCGCGGTCGTCGGCTACGGCTGCACGACGTGCATCGGCAACTCGGGCGACCTCGCGCCGGAGATCAACGAGGCGATCGCCAAGAGCGACCTGGTGTGCGCGGCGGTGCTCTCGGGCAACCGCAATTTCGAAGCACGCATCCATCCGAACATCAAGGCGAACTTCCTCGCCAGCCCGCCGCTCGTCGTCGCATACGCGATTGCCGGCACGGTGCTCAAGGACCTGATGGCCGAGCCCGTCGGCAAGGGCAACAACGGCAAGGACGTGTGGCTCGGCGACATCTGGCCGACCAGCGACGAGATCCACAAGCTGCTGAAGTTCGCGATGAACGGCGAGGCTTACCGCGAGAACTACGCCAACGTGAAGTCGCATCCCGGCCGGCTGTGGCTCGGCATCCAGGGGGTGAGCGGCGAAACCTACAACTGGCCCGAGAGCACGTACATCGCCGAGCCGCCGCTGTTCCCCGATTTCGCCATCGCGCCGCCGACGGCACACGCGTACGACGTGAAGGACGCGCGCATCATGGCGCTGTTCGGCGACTCGATCACCACCGACCACATCTCGCCGGCCGGCTCGATCAAGGAAAGTTCGCCCGCGGGCCAGTGGCTGCTCGCGCACGGCGTGACCAAGCCGGACTTCAACAGCTACGGCTCGCGCCGCGGCAACCACGAGGTGATGATGCGCGGCACGTTCGCCAACGTTCGCATCAAGAACCTGATGATCCCGGCGCGCGCGGACGGTTCGCGCGAGGAAGGCGGCCTGACGGTCTACCGCGATGGCGGGGGCCACGCCGAGAAGATGTCCATCTTCGATGCCGCGATGAAGTACATGCAGCAAGGCCGCGCGACGGTGATCTTCGCGGGCGAGGAGTACGGCACGGGCTCGTCGCGCGATTGGGCCGCCAAGGGCACGCAGCTGCTGGGCATCAAGGCCGTGATCGCGCGCAGCTTCGAGCGCATCCACCGCAGCAACCTGGTGGGCATGGGCGTGCTGCCGATGCAGTTCAAGGGCAGCGACACGTGGCAGTCGCTCAAGCTCGACGGCAGCGAGCTCGTCGACGTGATCCCCGATCCGCAGTTGCGGCCCCAAAGCGATGCGAAGGTCGTGATCACGCGCGCCGACGGCACGAAGGACGAGATCACGGTGACGCTGCGCATCGACACGCCGATCGAAGTCGACTACTACCGCCACGGCGGCATCCTGCCTTTCGTCCTGCGGCAGCTGCTCGCTGCCTGAGGACGGCGGCAAGCGTCATGTCGATCGGCACGCCTCGAGGCGCGCCGAGGTCCTGCGCCAACTACTTGCCGGCTGAGCGATCGTGCGCGATCCGCACGATCGCCTCCATCAGGAAGGCGGCGGCGGGCGAGGGCGTGCGCCCCGCGAGCGAGACGATGCCCACTTGCGAATCCGAGAACTCGGTGGCGATCTCCTGGATCGGGATCGCCGCCAGGCGGCGGGCGCGAATCTCGGGCTCGAGCAGGTCGTCCGTCGCGATGATCACGGTGTCGCTCTCCATCGCGACGCGCTTGAGCAATTGCACGTCGTCGCATTCCACCGACAAGGGCAGCGCGCTGCCATCCGTCGCGCCCATCTTCTTCGCGATGTACAGCGACACGTCATGGGGCAGCCTGCCGGCGCCGATGCCGTAGGGCAGCAAGTCCGCAATCGAGCAAGGCCTGCGCCGCGCGAGCAGCGGGTGGCCCGCGCGCGCATAGAAACCGCCGCGCATCGGCCCGAGCGCGCGCACCTTGAACAACCCGGTGCGCGGCACGCGGCGCGCGTTGGCGACGAAGAACTCGTATTCGCCGCGCTGCACGCAACCGAGCAGGTCCTCCGCATTGCCGAGGAACACGCGCACGGAGACGTGCGGGTAGCGCTTGCGCAGTTGCGCGATCGCGCCGGGCACCAGCAGTGCGGCGGGGAACGGGCCGGTGCCCAGCGTGACGTCGCCGACCTCGCGCTCGCGGAACATCGACATGTCGCGCTCGAGCCGGTCGCTTTGCTGCAGCAGGACGCGCGCGCGCTCGACGAAAAACGCGCCGGCCGGTGTGAGGCTCGCCTCCACGCTGCCGCGATCGAACAATTTCAGCCCGAGCTGCGCTTCGGCCGCCTGGATGCTGCGGCTGAAAGCGGGCTGGCTCAGGTGCACCTGCTCGGCGGCGCGGCGGAAGTTCGCCGCATCCGCCAGGGCGACCACGTGCTGGAGGCGGCGCAGGTCCATGGCTGTCGGCGATGCGTAAGGTGCATCGATTCTGGATCGACAATGCATTGGACGGCAAGCGGACCCGTCTCGATAATTCCAGCCTGCAAGCCGCGCCGCGTTCGCCGCGCGCATTTCCCCACCCGATTCCCGAGCAGTCCCATGGCAGTCACTCGCGTCTTGCGAGCCAGCGTTTCCCGTGTCAGCGGCTCCGTGATGGACGCCTTGTTCGAGTGCCGTCACCGTGCGTTCAACGAGCCCGTCGAAGGCTTGCGCGCGTCCCTGATGCACACGAGCGGCTGGTTCCTGCTGTGGCTCGAAGGCACAGACGAAGCGGTGGACACGGTGCTCAGGCGCTCGTCGAAGCGCTTGCGCCTGCACACGCAGCCGCGGATCGTCCATCGCAGCCGCGGGGCCGCGACGCTCACCGAGCGGCTCACGCTGCTCAGCACGCAGTGGCCCGAGACGCCGGAAGAATTCGCCGGCCGCATCGAGGCGGCGGAGCGCGCCGATCCCCCGCTCGAACCCGCGCGGATCTGGGCCCGCCTCGCGGAGCCCTGCGCACTCGCCCAGGGCCGGCCGCCGCGCCGCGTGGCGCTGGTGGCCGCCGACGACACGCACTCCATCGACCTCGTGCGCAAGCTCGCGGACCGTTTTCGCGTGCCGATGGTCTACCAGCGCTTCGCCAATTCGGACCTCACCACGCGCGACGTGGGCGCGGCGTACGTGGACCTGCCGATCGAAGGCGAGCCGACGCGCGTGCAGGTGGTCTCGCGCCGCGCGCTCGGGCACCGGATGGTGCGCGAGTCGCTCAAGGACGTGCACCGGCTCGCCGTGCTGCTCGGCTCGCGACCCGCCACCGCGATCGAGCTGGCGGACAGCGTCGCGGGCTTCGTGGACGCCGCGCCGCGCGTGCCGCACATCAACCTGCTCGGCGAATCGCAGGAAACGGCGCACAGCATCACCGAATACCTTTGCCGCAAGCTGCAGCGCACGCTGTGCGGCCACCTGTCGGCGGCCACCGAGGCGCGGCTGTTCGACATCCTGTTCGCGCCGCCGCTGCAACCCACCTAGGAAATCGCGAGCGGCGGGCGGGCAGAATGCGCCCATGTCACTGAATCTGGCAGTCGCGGGTGGCGGCATCGGCGGCCTGGCCGCGGCGCTCGCGTGCGAGCGAGCGGGGTGCGAGGTCCGCGTGCTCGAGCAGGGCCACGCGTTCAGCGAAGTCGGCGCGGGCATCCAGCTCGGGCCCAACGTGACGCGCATCCTCGATCGCTGGTCGCTCGGCGACGCGATCCGCCGCTGCGCCGGCGAGCCCGACACGCTGGTGGTGCGCGACGCCGCGCACGGCCACGAGCTGGGGCGGCTCGAATTCGGGCCCGCCTTCACGCGGCGCTACGGCGCGCCTTACTTCACCATCCATCGCGCCGACTTGCAGCAGGTGCTGCTCGCGGCCACCCGCGACGCCGGCGTCGCGCCCGAGCTGGATGCACGCGTGATCGGGGCCGGCCAGCAGGACGACGACGTGCACGTGGTGCTCGCGAACGGCGAGATCGCGCAGGCAGACGTGCTCATCGCCGCCGACGGTGTGTGGACATCGTTGCGCGAGCATGTCGTCGCCGACGGCCCGGCGCAACCGACCGGCCATTTCGCATTTCGCGCGCTCGCGCCGCAGACCTCGCTGCCCGCGGCGCTGCGCAGCTCGCGCGTGACGCTGTGGCTCGCGCCGAAGATGCATGCGGTGAGCTATCCGGTGCGTGCGGGTGAGGAGCTGAACGTCGTGGTGCTGGTCGAATCCGCGCTCGCGCCCGCGCAGGGGTGGGAGGCGGTCGGGGCCGAGTCCGACCTGTTGCCGGCGCTGCAAGGGGCCTGCGGCGAGCTGCGCCGGCTCGTCGAGGCCATGCCGGCGTGGGGCCTGTGGGCGCTGCACGACCGGCCGCCGCTTGCCGGTGCGCACGAGATGGCACGCGGGCGCATCGCGTTGCTCGGCGACGCGGCGCATCCGATGCTGCCGTACCTCGCGCAAGGCGCGGGCATGGCGATCGAGGATGCCGACGCGCTTGCATCGGTCTTCGCCGACGCGACTGCGGCGAACGCACCGGCCGCGCTCGCGCGCTACGCGCACGCGCGCTGGCGCCGCTGCGCGCAAGTGCAAGCGCGGGCGCGTCGCAACGCCACCATCTTCCACGCGGCGGGTGCGATGCGCGCCGCTCGCGACGCGGCGATGCGAATGCTCGGTGAGCGGCTGCTCGACCAGCCGTGGTTGTACGGGCGCTAGAGGTCCGTGCGCAGCTTCCAGATCTCCGGGAACAGCACCACGTCGAGCATCTTGCGCAGGTAGGACACGCCGCCCGTGCCGCCGGTGCCGCGCTTGAAACCGATGATGCGCTCGACCGTCGTGACGTGCCGGAAGCGCCAGAGCCGGAATGCATCCTCGAGGTCGGTGAGCTCCTCGCCGAGTTGGTACAGGTCGAAGTATTTTTCGTTCTCGCGGTACACGGTGAGCCACGCCTGCTCCACCTGCGCGCTCTCGACGTAGGGCTGCGTCCAGTCGCGCTGCGTATGCGATTCGGGGACGGGCAGGCCGCGCGCGGCGAGCAGCCGCAGCGACTCGTCGTACAGCGACGGCGACTCGAAGTACGACTTCACCATCGCGTGCAGGTCGGCCCGGTGCTCGTGCGGCCCCAGCATCGCCGCGTTCTTGTTGCCCAGCGCGAACTCGACGCAGCGGTACTGCGCGCTCTGGAAGCCACTCGATTTGCCGAGGTAGGGGCGGATCGCGCTGTATTCGGGCGGCGTCATCGTCGCGAGCACGTCCCACGCGTGCACCAGCTGCTCCATGATGCGCGACACGCGCGCGAGCATCTTGAACGCGCTGCCCAGCTCGTCGCGCGCGACACACGAGATCGCCGCACGCAACTCGTGCAGCATCAGCTTCATCCACAGCTCGCTGGTCTGGTGTTGCACGATGAACAGCATCTCGTCGTGGCCGGGCGACAGCGGCTGCTGCGCGGACAGGATCTTGTCCAGCTGCAGGTAGTCGCCGTAGCTCATGGACTGGCTGAAGTCCGTCAGCGCGCTTTCTTCGCGCACGATGTCCTCGGGCTTGCGCGCTGCCATCACGTCACCGCGTTCTTCGTGTTGAATTCGGGCCGCCGCCATTCCTCACGCTCCAGCACCTGCGCGAGGTGGTCCACCGCGTTCCATGCGTCCTCGAAACCCGTGTACATCGGGGTGAAGCCGAAGCGCGCGATGTCCGGCGCGCGGAAGTCGCCGATCACGCCGCGCGCGATGAGCGCCTGCACGATCGCATATGCGCCGTCGTCGCGCGCGAGGCAGACTTGCGAGCCGCGCTGCGTGTGCTCGCGGGGCGTGACGATGTCGAACTGCCCGGGGCAACGCTCTTCGACGAGCGCCATGAACACATCGGTGAGCGCGAGCGACTTGCGGCGCAGCGCGTCGATGCCACCGAGCTCGTGCGCCGCGAGGAAGGTGTCGAGCCCGCATTCGAGCGCCGTCATCGACAGCACCGGCTGCGTGCCGCACAGGTAGCGTGCGATGCCCGGCGCGGGGCGGTACTCGTGCGTGAACTCGAACGGCGCCGCATGGCTCCACCAGCCGGAAAGCGGCTGCTCGAAGCGCTCGCGGTGGCGCGCGTGCACCCACACGAAAGCGGGCGCGCCGGGGCCGCCGTTGAGGTACTTGTAGCCGCAGCCGATGGCGAAATCGGCGGACGCCGCATGCAGGTCCACCGGCACCGCGCCGGCGCTGTGGCACAAGTCCCAGATCGTGAGCGCGCCTGCGTCGTGCGCGGCGCGCGTGACGGCATCCATGTCGTGCATCGCGCCGGTGCGGTAGTTCACGTGCGTGAGCATCAGCACCGCCACGTCCTTGTGCAGCGCCGGCGCGATCTCGCCGTCGCCCGTGAGCCGCAGCTCGCAGCCGTGCTCCCGGCACAGCGCGTGCGCGATGTACAGGTCGGTCGGGAAGTTGCTGCGCTCGCTCACGATCATGCGCCGCGTCCTGTCGTTCGCCTGCGCGATCGTGAGGGCTGCGCTCAGCACCTTGTACAGGTTGATCGATGTCGTGTCGGTCGCGACGACTTCGCCCGGCCGCGCGCCGATGAGCGTCGCGATCTTGTCGCCGAGGCGCTGCGGCATCTCGTACCAGCCGGCGTCGTTCCACGAGCGGATCAGGCCTTCGCCCCATTCGTGCTTCACGGCGCGCGCAATGCGGTCCGGCACCGACTTGGGCATCGCGCCGAGCGAGTTGCCGTCGAGGTAGGTCACGCCCGGCGGGATCACGTAGAGATCTCGCAGCGGGCGCAGCGGGTCGGCCGCGTCGAGCGCGCGGCATTGTTCGAGGGTCGTCATGGTTCGCGCAGGACCGCGCGCACCGGCGATGCGTCGGCGGTCATGAGTTTCAGGGGCAGGGCGATGAGTTCGTAGTCGCCTTCGGGCACGGCGTCGAGCACGAGGTTCTCCAGCACGCGCAGGCCCAGGCGCCGGATCACCTGGTGGCTGTCGAGTGTCTTGCTCGGCGCCGGGTCGATGCTCGCGGTGTCGATGCCCACCAGCTTCACGCCGCGCTGCGCGAGGCGCTCGATCGTCGAAGGTGCATACGCGGTGAGCTTGTCATCGAAGCGGTCGACGGGTGCGCGCTCGCAGGTGCGCACGAGCACGCGCGGCGGCAAATCCCGCAGCGCGTGTTCGATGTCGCGCCATTCGACCAGCGGACCGCAATCGATCGCATGGATCACGCGGCAGCGGCCGAGGTAAGGCTCGAGGCCGACATCGCCGATCGGCGGCCCGCCGCTGTCGTAGTGCAACGGCGCGTCGGCGTGCGAGCCCACATGCGGCGACAGCGTGATGCGGCTCACGTTCACCGGGCAACCGGGCCCGAGTGTGGCGCTCCATTCCTGCGAATACGGCGTGTCGCCGGGGAACACCGGCGATGCGGCCATCACCGGTGCGGAGATGTCCCAGATCCTTTTGCTGCTTGGCATGTTCGCGTCAGTGTGCGCCGGGTCCAAAGTCCGCGGTGTCGGTTAATTCCAACGCACGGTGGCGGCCGCCACTCATGGACCGCGCAACATGCCCTGCATTCTGTGCACGGGTGAACCCGGTCAACGGCCATTCGCGTCAACGGTCTCGCCGCGCCTTGCGTTGCAGGCGGACTGTACATAGCGACAGTGATCATCAACCCGGAGGAACATCATGGAACTTGCCGCCGCGCGCCAGATTATCGACACCCTCGCACAAGGCATTCACCCGGTCACCGGCGAAGTCATGCCGGAGGACAGCCCGTACAACGCACCGCCGGTGATCCGCGCGCTGTTCGCGGTGTCGCAGGCGCTCGATGGCGCCGGGCCCGCGCAGCGCACGCGCCGCGAGCCGCCGCCGAACGCCGGCAAGGCGTGGGCGCCGGACGAGGACGACAAGCTCGAATCGGCGTTCTCCGCGGGCATCGACGTGCGCGACATCGCGCAGGAGCTCGGCCGCACGCCGTGGGCCGTGGAGGCGCGCCTCGCGAAACTCGGGAGGATCCCGCCGAAGCCGGGCATGCGCGTGGCCGCGGCGCCCGCGAACTAGCTACTGCACCCGCCCGAGCAGGAGGTACTCCATGAGTGCCTTCTGCACGTGCAGGCGGTTCTCGGCTTCTTCCCACACGACCGATTGCGCGCCGTCGATCACGTCGGCTTCGACTTCCTCGCCGCGATGCGCGGGCAGGCAGTGCATGAACAGCGCATCGGGCTTCGCCGCACGCATCATCTCGGTGTCGACGCACCAGTCGGCGAAGTCCTTGCGGCGCACTTCGTTCTCGGACTCGTAGCCCATGCTGGTCCACACGTCGGTGGTGACGAGGTCCGCGCCGGCGCAGGCTTCCATCGGGTCCTTGAAGACCTGGTAGCTTTGCGTGCTGCGGATGCCGGCGAGCGCCTGGTCCACTTCGTAGCCCAGGGGCGTGGACACGTGCACCTTGAACCCGAGCAGGTCCGCCGCCTGCAGCCACGTGTTCGCCATGTTGTTGCCGTCGCCCACCCAAGCGACGACACGCCCGGCGATCGAGCCGCGCTGCTCGATGTACGTGAAGATGTCCGCGAGCACCTGGCACGGATGGAACTCGTTCGTGAGCCCGTTGATCACCGGCACGCGCGAGTACTGCGCGAAGCGCTCGATCTTCTCCTGCCCGTAGGTGCGGATCATCACGATGTCGACCATGCGGCTGATCACGCGCGCCGTGTCCTCGATCGGCTCGGCGCGCCCGAGCTGCGTGTCGCCGGTGGTGAGGTTCACCACGCTGCCGCCGAGCTGGTACATGCCCGCCTCGAAGCTCACGCGCGTGCGCGTCGAGGCCTTCTCGAAGATCATCGCGAGCGTGCGGTCGGCGAGCGGGTGGTACTTCTCGTAGGCCTTGAACTTGCGCTTGATCTCCGCGGTGCGCTGGAACACCCACGCGTGCTCGTCGGCCGTGAAGTCGGAGAACTGCAGGAAGTGCCTGATCGCAGCCATGGTCATTCGGCCAGGAACTGCTTCACGACCGGCACCAGCCGCGCGACGATCTCGTCGGCTTCGGCCTCGGTGAGGATCAGCGACGGCACGATGCGGATCACGTTGTCGGCGGTGACGCTGATCAGCAGGCCGTTGTCGCAGGCGCGCTGCGTGAGCACGCCGCAAGGCTTCGCGAGCTCGATGCCGATCATGAGCCCTTGCCCGCGAACCTCCGTCACGCCGGCCAGGCCGCCGAGTTCGCTTTCGAACGCCGCCTTCAGGTGCGCGCCGACGCGCGCCGCGTTCTCCAGCAGGCCGTCTTCTTCGATGATGCGGATGGTCTCGACGCCCGCGCGCATCGCGAGCGGATTGCCGCCGAACGTCGTCCCGTGGTTGCCCGGCTGGAAGATGTTCGCGGCCTTCGGGCCCGCGACCACTGCGCCGACCGGCACGCCGGAGCCGAGACCCTTCGCGAGCGGCATCACGTCGGGGACGATGCCGGCCCACTGGTGCGCGAACCACTTGCCCGTGCGGCCCATGCCGCACTGCACCTCGTCGATCATCAGCAGCCAGTCCTTCTGCGTGCACAGATCCCGCACTTGCTTCAGGTACTCGACGCGCATCGGGTTCACGCCGCCTTCTCCCTGGATCGTCTCGAAGAAGACGGCCACGACGTTGCGGTTGCCCTCGGTCGCGCGCTTGAGCGCGTCGATGTCGTTGAGCGGCACGCGGATGAAGCCGGGCACGAGCGGGCCGAAGCCCTTCTGCACCTTCTCGTTGCCGGTCGCCGAGAGCGTTGCGATGCTGCGGCCGTGGAAGGCCTTCTCGTACACCACGATCTGCGGCTCGGCGATGCCCTTGTCGTGGCCGAACTTGCGCGCGAGCTTGATGGCCGCCTCGTTGGCCTCCAGCCCCGTCGAGCAGAAGAACACGTTCGTCATGCCCGAGAGCCCGGCCAGTTTTGCCGCAAGCTTTTCCTGGTTGGGCACGTGGTAGTAGTTGGACGTGTGGATCAGCTTCGCGACCTGGTCCTGCAGCGCGGGCACCAGCTTCGGGTGCGCGTGGCCGAGCGTGTTGACGGCGATGCCGGCGAGCGCATCGAGGTACTCGCGGCCGTTGACGTCCCACAGGCGCACGCCTCGGCCATGCGACAACGCGATCGGCAGCCGGCCGTAGGTGTTCATGGTGTGGGGCGATGCAGCCTCGATCATGGCGCTGGGTCCTCGTGAAAGAAAAATCGGCTCAACGCAAGCGTGAGCCGTTGAGGACCAATTGTAGGCACACGGCTTGCGGGTGCTGGTTGACGATTCCGCATCACAGCGATGACCCGCCCTGCGCGGCCGTGCGGCAGGGTCAACTCTTATAGAAGATAGAATACTTGCTGCGCTGCAAAACGGGCGATCCCCGATGCAGCCGCGGTCCCCAGGACGGCCTTCCACCGATGGTTTCCAGCAGCGCGAAGCAACTCTTCATCCAGGGCATCACCCGGGACGGCCGCACGTTCCGCCCGAGCGACTGGGCCGAGCGGCTGTGCGGCGTGATGAGCCCGTTCCGCCCCGGCGGCGCGACGCCCGACAGCCACCTGAGTTATTCGCCGTGGTGCGTGCCCACCGTGATCAACGGCGTCAAGTGCGTCATCGTCAACCGCGACCTGCGCGATTTCGAGCCGATGGCGTGGGACTTCGTCGTGAACTTCGCGAAGGACAACAACCTGGAGTACGGCGAGGCTTGCCTGCTGCCTGAGGGCAATTCCGTTTCGCGGTGAGGTTGCCTTGGCGCGGTCGGCGGTCCACGGACGCCGGGTACCCCGATCACTCGATGTCCTCCGCCTTGACGGCGACCTACGTCGCCGTCACGAGCTCCTCCTTTACTTCCGTGATCGGGGTACCCGGCATCCGTGGACTTGGGCACAGCCGTTGCACATCACTCGTTGCTCGCGACGAATGTGCCTTGGCTCAGGCCGGAGGATGCCCTCCACCCGTAAGTAAAGGAGGAGCTCGAAGTGCGCCGCGCAGGTGGCGCGCTTCGGCGGAGGACATGGAGGGTGGAGGGCATCCTCCGGCCTGGGCCCGCCAACAAACGTCAATGGATCGGGAATCGCCCAAAGCAAAAAACCGCCGTGAGGCGGTTCTTGCTTTTTTGCTGGCAGCGCACCCGTTTCAAACGGCGCAGCTCACGGGAGCTGCGGGCTGGTGACCTGAGTTGTCCGTCAGGCGGCGGCTGCGGTCGCGAGGGTCTTCACCTTCGCGGCCAGGCGGCTCTTGTCGCGAGCGGCCTTGTTCTTGTGGAAGATCTGCTTGTCGGCCACGGTGTCCAGGATGCTCTGCGCCTTCGCGAAAGCATCGGTGGCCTTGGTCTTGTCGCCGGCCGCGACGGCCTTCTCGACGTTCTTCACCGCGGTGCGGTACTTGGAGCGCAGGGACGTGTTCGCCGAATTGAGCTTGACGTCCTGGCGCGAGCGCTTGCGGCCCGATGCGAGCCGCGGGTTCTTCTTCTTGGGTTTCCCAGAAGCCATGTGAATGTGTCCTTAGTGTCTGAGGATGATGCCAGCAAAGCCCGCCATTATAGCCGTCGCTGGCATTCCCCTTGCTTGGTCCGCTAGAGAGGCGTGAACGCGCGGCTGAGCTGGTGAAAGTTCACGAGGACGCGCACCGCCTTGCCGTAGATCTCGCGCTGGTCCACGAAGCCGAAGATGCGGGAATCGGCCGAGTTGTCGCGGTTGTCGCCCATCATCAGGTAATGGCCTGCGGGCACATGGCAGGTCCAACGCTGCACCGACTCCACGTGGCAGTCCTGCGCCCACTGCGTCACCCAGGCCTGTGGCGGAACGTGCCCACCGGGGTCGTCGACATCGAGCTTGATCGTGTGCTCGCGGCCGCCTTCGGTTTCGTCGACGAACATCTGTCCGCGGTCTTCGGGCTTCACGTCGGGGTAAGCCTTGTCGACGTGCGCGTTGAATGGCTGGCCGTTCACGCGGACGACGCCGTGGTCGTAGTCGACGACGTCGCCGGGCAGGCCCGTCACGCGCTTGACGTAGAAGGTGGACACGTCCAGCGGATAGCGGAACACGACGACGTCGCCGCGCGCGGGCTGGCCCATCTTGATCGCCGTGTTCGTGAACGGCAGCCGCGGGCCGTACGCGAGCTTGTCCACCAGCAGGTAGTCGCCCACGCGCAGGGTCGGCTCCATCGAGCCGCTGGGCACCTGCGGCCAATCCGCGAGCGCGACGCGGCCGCCGAGGATCAGCGCGAGCAGGCCGAACATCTCGGCGCCCCACGCCACCCACAACGGCTTCTTCGCGCGGGCAGCCAGTTGCGCGCGCCGCCGGCGGGCGACCACCCAGCAGACGCCGCACAGCGCCGTCGCGAGCGTGATGTATTCGATGACACCCACGCCGATCTCTTTCATCCGGGACCTTTCGTTTGCCGCCAGCCCCGCAATATAAACTCGCGCGCACCCGATGAGCCTGTTCAAAGCTGCCTCCACCGTTTCCCTCCTGACCCTCGCGTCGCGCATCGCCGGCCTGGTGCGCGACCTGCTGATGGCGGCGACGTTCGGGGCCAGCGGGCTCACCGACGCATTCAACGTCGCGTTCCGCATTCCCAACCTGTTTCGCCGGCTGTTCGCCGAAGGCGCGTTCAGCCAGGCGTTCGTGCCGGCGCTGGCCCATTCGAAGGAGACGGACGGCGACGCGGCCACGCACCGGCTGATCGACGGCGTCGCGACGGTGCTCGCGTGGGCGTTGCTTGCGACCTCGGTGATCGGCGTCCTCGGCGCACCCGCGCTCGTGTGGCTGCTCGCGAGCGGCTTCAAGAACACGCCGCACAGCTTCGATGCCGCCGTGTTCATGACGCGCTGGATGTTCCCGTACATCGCGTTCATGTCGCTCGTCGCGTTCTCCGCGGGCATCCTCAACACATGGAGGCACTTCGCGGTTCCCGCGGCGACGCCGATCCTGCTGAACGTGTCGATGATCCTCGCGGCGCTGTTCGGCGCCCCGTGGTTCCGCCGGATGGGCATCGAGCCGATCTACGCGATGGCCGGCGGCGTGCTGCTGGGCGGGATGCTGCAACTGGGCGTGCAGATCCCGGCACTGCTCCGTTTGCGTTTGCTGCCGCACGTCGGCATGAACCTCGCCGCGTTGAAGCGCGCGCTGCGCGAACCGGGCGTGCGGCGCATCGCGTCGATGATGGCGCCGGCGCTGCTGGGCGTGAGCGTGTCGCAGGTCTCGTTGATGATCAACACGCAGATCGCTTCCTGGCTCGGGCCGGGGAACGTGACGTGGCTCGATTACGCGGGCCGGCTGATGGAATTCCCCACTGCGCTGCTCGGTGTGGCGCTGGGCGTCGTGTTGATGCCGCAACTTGCCGGCGCCCGCGCGAGCGAGGACCACGACCTGTACTCGTCGATGCTCGACTGGGGCTTGCGACTCGTCGTGCTCATGGCGGTGCCCAGCTCGCTCGCGTTGATGGTGTTCAACGTGCCGCTGATCGCCACGCTGTTCCACTACGGCGCGTTCAAGGACAGCGACGTGCACCAGGTGGCGCTTGCGCTCGCGGGCTACGGCGCGGGCCTGGTCGGGCTCGTGGCGATCAAGGTGCTCGCGCCCGGCTTCTACGCCAGCCAGGACATGAAGACGCCCGTGCGCATCGCGATCGTCGTGCTCGTGATCACGCAGTTGCTCAATATCGTGCTCGTGCCGTGGTTGCGGCAGGCCGGGCTCGCGCTGTCGATCAGCCTGGGCGCGCTGCTCAATGCCGCATGGCTGCTCATGGGGCTGCTCAAGCGCGGCAGCTACAAGCCCAAGCCGGGATGGGGCCGCTTCCTGCTGCAGGTCATCGCGGCGACGGCGCTCGTCACCATCTTCCTGATGTGGGGCGCGGCGACGTTCGACTGGCTTGCGCTGCGCGCGCACAGCCTGCAACGCGCGGGGCTGATGGCGGCGATGCTCGCTGCCTCCGCGATCATCTACTTCGCGGCACTGTGGGCGTCGGGCGTGAAACTTCGCGACTTCCTTTCGCATTGAAGCGGCCTCGGGCCGGCCGCCTTGACGACATGGAGGCCGTCCACTACAAAGGGCGGCCATGGGCTTCGAATTCGTCCCGCCGACCTCGCTGGAATACTTCGGCATGCTCGTCGAAAGCGACGACGAGTTCCCGCTGCTCGAAGCGGCGTGCGCCGTCGCGCAGGACGAATACCCCGAACTCGACGTGCAGCAGGTGCTGGGCGATGTCGACCAGCTGCTCGCGCGCGTGCGGCGCCGGATCGCGGCCGACGCGTCCGCGTTGCAGCGGCTGCGCGTGCTCAACCAGTTCTTCTTTCGCGACCTGAGCTTTTCCGGGAACATCAACGACTACTGCGATCCGGACAACAGCTACATGCACGTCGTGCTGCGCACGCGCCGCGGCAACCAGATCGCGCTGGCCGTGCTGTGGATCGAGCTCGCGCAGGGGCTGGGCCTGCACGCGCGCGGCGTGTGCTTCCCCGGCCACTTCATGGTGAAGGTGAACCTGCCCAAGGGGCAGGTCGTGATCGACCCGTTCACCGGCCAGTCGCTGTCGCGCGAGGAGCTCGAGGACCGGCTCGAGCCTTACAAGCGGCGCAGCGGGCTCGTCGACGAATTCGAGGTGCCGCTCGGCCTGTACCTGCAGTCGGCGCCGGCGCGCGAGATCATCGCGCGCATGCTGCGCAACCTGAAGGAGATCCACCAGGCGCAGGAAGACTGGCAGCGGCTGATCGCCGTGCAGGACCGCCTGGTGATCCTGCAGCCGCAGGCGTGGGGCGAGTACCGCGACCGCGGCCTCGCGCATGCGCAGGAGGGGCACACGCACCGCGCGGTCGAAGACCTCGAGACCTACCTGGTGCACGCGCAGGACGCGCTCGACATCGACTACATCGCCGACCGCGTCGCGAACCTCAGGCGCGAGAGGAGCTGACGCGCGCGAGCGTGGGCGCGGCGGCGCGGCTCTGGTCCGCGACGCGTGC
>DATBPW010000362.1:0-6024 GCA_036561125.1 Ramlibacter sp.
GCCACGTCGTTCACGCAGCAGCCCGCGCTGCGCATCAGCACCGTGCCGAGCGTGAACACCGTCACCAGATGCCAGCCGGGAAAGCCGTGCGCGGCGATCCACAGCGCGGACAGCGTCGGCCACAACAGCAGCAGCCAACCGGCCGGCCGGTCCCAGCGCACGAGATCGAGCCAGAGCTTGATTCGCTCGCGGCTCACAAGCCGAGCCCGCGCAGGTCCAGCTTGCCCGCGCGCATCGGCGGGCACCAGTAGTAAGAGCCGTTCACCGGCTTCGAGATGCGGAACAGCGCGTCGACGATGCCGTCCTCGTGCCCCGCCATCCGCTTCATCTGCGCTTCGAACGCGTCGAACGAACGGCCGAACGCGACGTACATCAAGCCGGCTTGCATGTTCATCATCCAGGGCATCGAGCGGCGCAGCACGAAGGCCTCGGGCTCGAAGCTCTCCTGCGCGGTACGCTTCACGTGCGCATCCTCCGGCGAATCCGCGAGCTCCTCGTTGGTGATGCGGTTGCGCCCGATGTGGTGGTTGGCGATCTCGTCGGTGAGTTGCTCGAACGCGTCGAGGTCGTGCAGCCATTGCTGGACGGCCACGTAGCTCGAGCCGTCCTGCGCGATCGCGGCGGCGACTGCAGCGTCGCCCTCGGGGTTCTCGGTGCCGTCCTCGAAGCCCGTGATGTCGCGCCCGTGCGTGCCGCTCCACGAATGCCGGAACGCATCGACGACATGGCGCACCGCGAACACCGGCGCGAGCGCCTTCTGGACTTTTCGCGTTGCGTGCAGCAGGTCGCCGAGATCTTCGCCGCGCACCCAGCACCACAGCGTGCCCGGCGTCGACGGCACGTGCGCCGCGCCGCGCGACAAATCCGGAAACTCATGCAGGCCCGCGACGCTCGCGCCGAGCGCGTTGGCGAGCGTCGGCCCGATGCCGAGCACGACATCGCTGCCGTTGACCAGCGGCGAGAGCCGCGCGAACGCGTCCTTGATCTGCTGCACCGATGCGGTCGCGTCGGCGATGACGAAGTTCACATAGCGTGCGACCGGCGGGACCGGGGCGAGGATGCCGGGCTGGTACGTGGGATCGGCCATTGTGCGTTGCTTCGCAATTCAGGACAGGCGCTTCACGCCGGGCAATTCGCAGGCGTAGATCGCGTTGCGCAGCGCGGCGATGGCCTCGTAGCGCGTGAAGCTGCGGCGCCACGCCAGCACCACGCGGCGCGTCGGCGGGTCGCCGGGGAAGGGAATGTATTTGACGAAGGCCTGGTCGTCCTTGCGCCGCTTGGGCTTCGGGACGAGCGCATCCTTCGGCACCGACAGGCGCGGCACGAGCGTGACGCCCATGCCGGCGGCCACCATGTGCTTGATCGTCTCCAGTGACGAGCCTTCGAAGCTCTTGCGGATGCCCTCGGCGTCGCTCGAGAAGCGCGCGAACTCGGGGCACACCTCCAGGACATGGTCGCGAAAGCAATGGCCCGTGCCCAGCAGCAGCATCGTCTCCTTCTTGAGCTCCTCGGCGGTGATCGACGTGCGTGAAGCCAGCGGGTGGTTGCTCGGCACCGCGGCGAGGAAAGGCTCGTCGTAGAGCTGCGCGATGGCGAGGCCCGTGTCGGGAAACGGCTCCGCCATGATCGCGCAATCGATCTCGCCGGTGCGCAGCATTTCCAGCAGCTTCACCGTGAAGTTCTCCTGCAGCATCAGGGGCATCTGCGGCGTGCGCGCGATCGCCTGGCGCACGAGGTCCGGCAGCAGGTAGGGGCCGATCGTGTAGATCACGCCCAGGCGCAGCGGGCCGGCCAGCGGGTCCTTGCCGCGCTTGGCGATCTCCTTGATGGCCGCCGCCTGCTCCAGCACGCTTTGCGCCTGGCGCACGATGTCCTCGCCCAGCGGCGTGACGCTCACCTCGTTGGCGCTGCGCTCGAACAGCTTGATCTCGAGCTCGTCCTCGAGCTTCTTGATCGCCACGGACAGCGTCGGCTGCGACACGAAGCACGCCTCGGCGGCCTTGCCGAAGTGCTTTTCGCGAGCGACCGCGACGATGTATTTGAGCTCGGTGAGGGTCATCTGGTCAGTCGGGGACAGAGCTGAAGATCTGTCCCCAATCACACTTTTCAATCACGCTTTCAGGTATTCCGATTTTCCACCCAACCAGCGCGCCATGTGGCGGGCGGCGAGATCCGGGTGCCGGTCGAGCATCAGCGGCGCGAGTTGGCGCGCCCAATCCAGCAATGCGGTGTCCAGCGCGAGGTCGGCGAAGCGAAGCAGCGGCGCGCCCGACTGCCGTGCCCCGAGGAACTCGCCCGGGCCGCGGATCTCGAGGTCGCGCCGCGCGATCTCGAAACCGTCCGCCGTTTCGAGCATCGCCTTCAGGCGCGCGCGTGCCGTGTCCCCGAGCTTGCCGTTCTCGCCGGCGGCGTACATCAGCACGCACGCCGATGCCGCCGCGCCGCGCCCGACGCGGCCGCGCAGCTGGTGCAGCTGCGACAGGCCAAAGCGCTCGGCATGTTCGATCACCATCAGCGACGCGTTCGGCACGTCGACGCCCACCTCGATCACCGTCGTGGACACCAGCACGCCCATCTGCCCGCCAGTGAACAGCTCCATCACGGCTTTCTTCTCCGCGACGGGCATGCGCGAATGCAACAGGCCGACCATCGTGCCGGGCAGCGCGCGCGACAGCGCTTCGTGTGTCGCCGTCGCGTCGGTCAAATCGAGCGCTTCGCTTTCCTCGATCAGCGGACAGACCCAATACACCTGCCGCCCCTGGCCCAGTTGCGCGCGGATGCGCTCGACCACTTCCTCGCGCCGCGAGTCGGCGATCAGCTTCGTCACGACCGGCGTGCGGCCGGGCGGCAGCTCGTCGATGGTCGAGACATCGAGGTCGGCGTAGTAACTCATGGCAAGCGTGCGCGGGATCGGCGTGGCGGACATCATGAGCAAATGGGGCTCTTGTCCCTGCGCGGCCATCTTCTGCCGCAGCGCGAGCCGCTGCTGCACACCGAAGCGATGCTGCTCGTCGATCACCGCCAATGCGAGCCGCTTGAATTGCACCTGGTCCTGGATCACGGCATGCGTGCCGACCACCAGCGCCGCTTCGCCGCTCGCGACGAGCGCGAGCATCTCCGTGCGTTCCTTTTTGCGCTGGCTGCCCGTGAGCCAAGCCACGCGCAGGCCGCGCGGCGCGAGCAGCGGCTCGAGCCAGCCGATCAACTTGCGGAAGTGCTGCTCGGCGAGGATTTCCGTCGGCGCCATCAGTGCGCATTGCCAGCCCGCGTCGATCGCGATCGCGGCCGCGAGCGCAGCGACGATGGTCTTGCCCGAACCCACGTCCCCTTGCAGCAAGCGATGCATCGGCACCGCGCGCGCGAGGTCATGTGCGATCTCTTCGCTCACGCGCTGCTGCGCTCGCGTCAGGCGAAACGGCAGCGCGGCGAGCAATAACTCGTGCAGGCCGCCGCGCTGTGCGACGAGCTGCGGCGCCTGCAGGCTGTCGCGCTCGCGCCGGCTTCGCAATTGCGACAGCTGCTGCGCGAGCAACTCCTCCGCCTTGAGGCGCTGCCACGCGGGATGTGAGTGGTCTTCGAGCGTCGCCAGCGAAACATCGGGCGCCGGGTGGTGCAGGAACTGCAGCGACTCCTTCAGCCCCCACACGAGCGGCTTGAGCTGCTCGGTGACTCCGGGCGGAAACGTGTCGGAGAGATCGGCGCGCGAGAGCCCGCTCTGCACGGCCTTGCGCAAGTAGGTTTGCGGCAGGCCGGCCACCGTCGGATACACCGGCGTGAGCGCGGTCGGCAAGTCGCCGCCGGCGGCCTTGAAAGTCGGATGGATCATCTGCCAGCCGAGCAGGCCGCCCTTCACGTCGCCGCGCAGCCGCACCGTGGTGCCGACAGCCAGCGCCTTTTGCTGCGACGGATAGAACGAGAAGAAGCGCAACACGCAGGTGTCGGTGCCGTCGTCCACCGTCACCATCAATTGGCGGCGCGGGCGATACACGACCTGGTTCGCGGTGACGACCGCTTCGATCTGGATTGCATCGCCGTCGCACGCGTCGCGCAGCTGCACGATGCGCGTCTCGTCCTCGTAGCGCAGCGGCAGGTGCAACGCGAGGTCGATGTCGCGCGCGAGCCCCAGCTTGGCGAGGGCTTTCTGCGGACCGGCGGACGCGTTGGCGACGGGCATGGGACAATTCTGCGTCATCACTTCGAACGGGTCCGTCCGGCCCTGGAGCCATGCGCGAATTCTCTTTGGGCGATTTCGATTTCGCCCTGCCTCCCGAACTCATCGCCCAGCATCCCGCGCCCGAGCGCAGCGGCTCGCGCCTGCTCGATGGCACCGGCCGCGAGCCTGTCGATCGTGTGTTTCGCGACCTGCCTTCGCTGCTCGAGCCCGGCGACCTCATCGTGTTCAACGACACGCAAGTGGTGAAGGCGCGCCTGTTCGGCGAGAAGCCGACGGGCGGCCGCCTCGAACTGCTCGTCGAGCGCGTGACCGGCCCGTGCGAAGTCGTGGCGCACATGAAAGTCAGCAAGAAACCGCAGCCCGGCACCGTGCTGGCAATGGACGGCGGCTTCAGCGCGACGCTCGAAGGGCGCTGGCCCGGCGAGGACGGTGCGCTGTTCCGCTTCACATTCAGCGACGACCCATACGCGATCATGGAGCGCCACGGCCACGTGCCGTTGCCGCCTTACATCGAGCATGCGGACACGCAGGACGACGTCTCGCGCTACCAGACCGTGTTCGCGAAGAATCCAGGCGCGGTGGCGGCGCCGACGGCGGCGCTGCACTTCGACGACAGGGTGCTGGCGGCGCTCGATGCCCGCGGCGTCGAGCGCGCGGCAGTCACGCTGCATGTCGGCGCAGGCACCTTCCAGCCCGTGAAGACGGAGAACATCGCCGAGCACCGGATGCACAGCGAGTGGTATTCCATCCCTGCCGGGACGCTGCACGCCATTGCGGCGACTCGCGCGCGCGGCGGGCGCGTCGTCGCGATCGGCACGACCACCGTGCGCACGCTCGAATCGTGGGCGCGCAACGGCGAGGCCGGCGGCGACACGTCGATCTTCATCACGCCTGGCTTCGAGTTCCGCGTCGTCGACCGGCTTGTGACCAACTTCCACCTGCCCAAGTCGACGCTGCTGATGCTGGTGAGCGCCTTCGCCGGCTACGAGCGCATGATGAATCTCTATGCGCACGCCGTGCGCGAACGTTATCGTTTCTTCAGCTACGGTGATGCGATGCTCCTCGAAAGATTTGCCCACCCCCGAAGCGACCTTCGGTCGCTTCCCCCTCAAGGGGGCGCCACCAGCGGCCCGGCAAAGCCGGTTCCACGGTGACCCTCGGAAAGTCAGTTGCTTCGATGCTTCGATTTGAACTGCTCAAAACCGAAGGCCTCGCGCGGCGCGGCCGGCTCACGCTCAATCACGGCGTCGTCGATACGCCCATCTTCATGCCCGTGGGCACGTACGGCACGGTCAAGGGCGTCACGCCGCGCTCGCTCGAGGAAGCCGGCGCGCAGATCATCCTGGGCAACACGTTTCACCTGTGGATGCGGCCGGGGCTGGACGTCGTGCAGCACTTCGGCGGCCTGCACGAGTTCGAGCGCTGGGACAAGCCGATCCTCACGGACTCGGGCGGCTTCCAGGTCTGGTCGCTCGGCGACATGCGCAAGATCAGCGAAGAGGGCGTGAAGTTCGCATCGCCGGTCAATGGCGACAAGCTGTTCCTCACGCCCGAAGTGTCGATGCAGATCCAGACGGTGCTCGACAGCGACATCGTCATGCAGTTCGACGAATGCACGCCTTACGAAATCAAGGGCCACATCACCACCGAAGACGAAGCGCGCTTTTCGATGGAGCTGAGCCTGCGGTGGGCGCAACGCTGCAAGGACGAATTCGCGCGGCTTCAAAACCGCAATGCGCTCTTCGGCATCGTGCAAGGCGGCATGTTCGAACACCTGCGCGAAGAATCGCTGGCCAAGCTCGTCGAAATGGATTTCCCCGGCTACGCCGTCGGTGGCGTGAGCGTCGGCG
>DATBPW010000363.1:0-8981 GCA_036561125.1 Ramlibacter sp.
ATCGGCGCCAGGTCTCGTTCCTGGCGACGGTGGCGCACGAATTGCGCAGCCCGTTGATGCCGCTGCGGCTCGCGACGCTGATGCTCGACCGCGCACGCACCGACGAGTCCGTGTACGCGCAGATGCAAAAGACCATCACCACGCAGGTGGCGCAGATCGCGCGGCTGATCGGCGACCTGCTGGACGGCTCGCGCATCAGCACCGGCAACTACCGCCTGGAGCGCACGATGGTCGACATCGACACTGTGCTGCGCCGCTCGATCGAGACCTGCGCGCCCGCCCTGGACACGCGCAACCACCGTCTGGCTTACGAGCCGCCGGCCGCACCCACGATCGTGCTGGCCGACGAAGCGCGGCTGGTCCAGGTCTTCTGCAACCTGGTCGAGAACTCGGCCAAATACACACCCGAAGGCGGCGCGATCGCCGTGCGCGTGTCGCGCCAAGCCGGCGCGGCCGTCGTCGCCGTGTCGGACAACGGCATCGGCATCGCCGCGAGCGTGTTGCCGCACGTGTTCAACATGTTCGTGCGCGACGCGAACGCCTGCGCCTTCCACGAAGGGCTGGGCATCGGGCTGTCCGTCGTGCGCGACCTCGTCAAGGCGCACGAGGGCTCGGTCGTGGCGACCAGCCGCGGCGCGAACTGCGGCAGCGAGTTCACCGTCACGCTGCCGCTCGCCACGGTGAATCCCGTGGCAAGGCCGGCCGCATGATGCGCGCATCCAAGCTCGCGGCGGCGGGCGGCCTCGCACTGGCGCTGGCCGGCTGCGCGTCGCTTCCCGATACGCAGTTCCTCTCCGATCGCTACGAGCAGCAGGCGTCGCATTTCCAGAATGCGTGGGGGCCTTTGTCCGCGAAGCGCAGCGCGGCGATCGTCGCGCAGTTGAAGCGCGCGAACGGCGACCTCGACATCCTCGACAAGCAGACGGTGCTCGAGCAGCAGATCGGCGGCTCCGCGCTCGTGGTGGGCAACAAGGTGACGCTGCTGCAGGACGGGCCCGCGACGTACACCGCGATGTTCGCCGCCGTGCGCGCGGCGAAGGACCGCATCGACATCGAGTCGTACATCATCGAGGACGGCGACGTCGGCCAGCAGTTCGCCGACATCCTGCTCGAGCGGCAGGCCGCCGGCGTGCAAGTGAACGTGATCTACGACAGCGTCGGCGCGTTCGGCACGGCCAAGCCTTTCTTCGAACGCCTGAGGCAGGCGGGCATGCAGGTGGTGGAGTTCAACCCCGTCAACCCGCTCGACCTGAAGAAGGCGTGGGCGCCGAATCATCGCGACCATCGCAAGCTCCTGGTCATCGACGGCGCCACCGCGTTCCTCGGGGGCATCAACATCAGCAGCGTCTATTCGAGCGGCTCGTCGATGGGACGCAGCGAACACGCCGTCGACCCGACCGTCGGGTGGCGCGACACCGACGTGCAGATCGACGGGCCCGTGGCGGGCGAGTTCGAGAAGCTGTTCCGCCAGACCTGGGAAAAACAGAAGGGCAAGCCGCTGGCCGCGCTGGATCCGGCGCAGCCCGCGCTGCCGAAGGGCGACGACATCGTGCGCGCAATCGGCAGCACGCCCGACGATTCGTTCAGCCTGTCCTACCTCACGGTCGTGTCGGCGATCACGAACGCCGAGAAGCAGGTCTACATCACCAACGCGTACTTCGTGCCCGACCCGCAACTGCTCAAGGCGCTGCTCGATGCGGCGCGGCGCGGCGTCGACGTGCGGCTGATGCTGCCCGGCACGTCGGATTCGGCCGCCGCCTTCAACGCCGGCCGCTCCTACTACGACGAGCTGCTGCAAGCGGGCGTGAAGATCTACGAGCGGCGCGGCGCGCTGCTCCATGCGAAGACCGCAATCGTCGATGGCGTGTGGTCATGCATCGGCTCGAGCAACCTCGACTGGCGCAGCGCGCTGGACAACGACGAGATCAACGCCGTGATCGTCGGCCGCGAGTTCGGCCGCCAGATGCAGGCGGCGTATGCGAAGGACATCGAGGCCGCCGACGCGATCGACCTCGCGGCGTGGCGGCAGCGGCCGCTGGCGTCGAGGTTCAGGGAAGCCGCGGCGCGGCTGTGGGGGCCGCTGCTTTGATCGCCGCACCGCTATGCGCGCTGGCGCACAGACCCGCTTCCCTGCCACTCGCAAGATGGGGCTGGGTCATTCCCGGCCCACGAAAGAACGCCATGAGATTCCACATCGCCACCAGCTGTTTCGTCCTCGGGGCACTGCTCGCGCCGCTCGCGGCCCTTGCCGCCGAACCGGACGCGACGGACACCGATCGCGCGCACCCGAAAGCGTTCGTCAAGGACTCCGTCATCACGACCAAGATCAAGGCCCGGCTCGCCGAGGAAACGCCCGGCACGCTCGCACGTGTGCGGGTCGATACGCACGGCCGGGGCGTCGTGGTGCTGAGCGGCAAGGTCCACAGCAAGGAAGAAGCGGATCGCGCGATCGCCATCGCGCGCGCGACCGAGGGCGTCCACACCGTGAGCAACCACATGCGCATCCGCAGGGACGAACAATGAACTGGGACCGAATCAAGGGCAACTGGAAACAGGCCACCGGCCACGCGAAGCAGCAGTGGGGCAAGCTGACGGACAACGACCTCGAAGTGGTGGCGGGCCATCGCGACCGGCTCGCGGGCAAGATCCAGGAGCGCTACGGCATCGCGAAGGATGAGGCCGAAAAGCAGCTGGCCACGTGGGAGAAGAAGGTGGCGGACGCATGGCCTGCGGCGCACGCCAGCGAGTCGCACCCGAAGGAGTGAGCCGCACCGTGCCGATGACCGCCGCCGCCAAGGCGCTCGTGCTGCAAGGCGGCGGCGCGCTGGGCGCTTACCAGGCCGGCGTGTACGAAGCGCTGGTGGAGGGCGACAGCCGGCTCGATTGGGTCGCCGGGGTTTCGATCGGCGCCATCAACGCGGCGCTGATCGCAGGCAATGCGCCCGAAAAGCGCGTCGACCGGCTGCGCGAGTTCTGGAACGAAGTGTCCTCCGGGCCCGGGCAGAACCTTCCGCTGCTGTGGGGCGACCGATCGCTGTCGAGCCAGTGGAGCGCCGCGTCGGCCGCGCTCGTCGGCATTCCCGGGTTCTTCCGTCCGCGCGCGAACCCGATGCTGCTGCTGGGAGGCGCCGCGCCGCTGCCCGGCTATTACGACACCGCGCCGCTGAAGGCCACGCTGGAACGGCTGGTCGACTTCGATCGCATCAACGCGCGCGAGATGCGCCTGAGCGTCGGGGCGGTGAACGTGCGCTCGGGCAACTCCGTCTATTTCGACAACACCGCCGGGCGCATCGGCGTCGAGCACATCATGGCCAGCGGCGCCCTGCCGCCGGGCTTTCCCCCCGTGCACATCGAAGGCGAGGATTACTGGGACGGCGGCATCCTGTCGAACACGCCGCTGCAGTACGTGCTGGATTCGTTCGAGCGCAATCATCGCCTGGTGATCCTGCAGGTCGACCTGTTCAGCGCGCGCGGCCCGATGCCCCGCACGCTGTCCGAAGTGGTCGAGCGGCAGAAGGACATCACCTATTCCAGCCGCACGCGCATGAACACCGACGCGCTCGGCGCCAACGTCAACCTGCAGCAGGCGCTCGCCGACCTGCTCGCCAAGCTGCCGGCGCGGCTTCGCACCGACCCCGCCGTCGTTGCGCTGGACCGCAGCCTGATGAAGCACAGGCCCATCGACATCGTGCACCTGATCTATCGCGACAAACCCTACGAGCTCGACTCCAAGGACTACGAGTTCTCGCGAGCGATGGTCGATGAGCATTGGGAGGCCGGGGCGCGCGACATGCGCAACACCGTCGCCCATCCCGAATGGCTCGAACGCGCAGCGGAAAACGGCGTGACCACGTTCGACCTCACGGAGCCGGGGGCCGGCAAGGTGCGCCGGCCCGGTCCGGGCACGCAGGAGCATCCATGAAACTCGCCGACATCCGACGCACCGCATTCGCGATGCCGCTGACGAGCCCCGCCTTCCCGCCGGGCCCCTACCGATTCATGCGGCGCGAGTTCCTCGTCATCACGTATCGCACGGACATGGACGCACTGCGGGCCGTCGTGCCCGAGCCGCTCGAAGTGCTGAAGCCGCTCGTCAAGTACGAGTTCATCCGCATGCCGGACTCGACCGGCTTCGGCGACTACACGGAGTCCGGCCAGGTCATCGCGGTGCGGCTTCGCACCGCCGCCGGCGACGAGCCGGGCAACTACGTGCACGCGATGTACCTGGACGACCATCCGCCGATCGCGGGCGGGCGCGAGCTGTGGGGCTTTCCCAAGAAGCTCGCGTCGCCGAAGCTCGACTACGAAACGGACACTCTGGTCGGCACGCTCGATTACGGCAAGGTGCGCGTGGCGACGGCGACGATGGGGTTCAAGCATCGCGCGGTGGCGCCGGCGCCGGTCCTCGCCGGGATCGCGCAGCCGGGCTTCCTGCTCAAGATCATTCCGCATGTCGACGGCACCGCGAGAGTCTGCGAACTCGTGCGCTACTGCATGACCGACGTCGTGCTGCATGGCGCATGGTCCGGGCCGGCGGCGCTGGAGCTGCATCCGCACGCGCTCGCGCCGGTCGCCGACCTGCCGGTGCGCGAAGTCGTGTCCGCGCTTCACTACATCGCCGACATGACGCTCGCGCTCGGCACCGTCGAATTCGATTACCTCGCGTGACATCACAAGGAGCATCCATGCAACTCAAGGACAAGGTCGCCTTCATCACCGGCTCGGCCAGCGGCATCGGCAAGGAGATCGCCGCCGTGTACGCGCGCGAAGGCGCGCGGATCGTCATCGCCGACATGAACAAGGAAGCGGCCGACGCCACCGCGGCGGAACTGAAGGCGAGCGGCGCGCAGGCACTCGGCGTGGCGGTCGACGTGACGAACGAGGACCAGGTGAACGCGGCCGTCGAACAGGCGGCGTCCGCGTTCGGCGGCATCGACATCCTGGTCAGCAACGCCGGCATCCAGATCGTGCACCCGCTGGAGGAGTTCACCTTCGCCGAATGGAAGAAGCTGCTGGCCATCCACCTCGATGGCGCGTTCCTCACGACGCGCGCATGCCTGAAGCACATGTACGCGCAGGGGCGCGGCGGCACCGTGATCTACATGGGGTCGGTGCACTCGAAGGAGGCGTCGGTGCTCAAGGCGCCGTACGTGACCGCCAAGCACGGCCTCATCGGGCTGTGCAAGACGGTGGCGAAGGAAGGCGCGAAGCACAACGTGCGCGCGAACGTGATCTGCCCGGGGTTCGTGCGCACGCCGCTGGTCGAAAAGCAGATCCCCGAACAGGCGAAGACGCTGGGGATCACCGAAGACGAGGTGATCCGCAACGTGATGCTGCGCGAAACGGTGGACGGCGAATTCACCACCACCGACGACGTCGCGCGCGTGGCACTGCTCTTCGCCGCGTTCCCCACCAATGCGCTCACCGGCCAGTCGCTCGTCGTGAGCCATGGCTGGTTCATGCAGTAGGAGCCGCGATGAAATCCGTCATCCCGAAGCCGCCGCCCTGGTCTGCGCAGACCCTGGCGGGCGCGGCAGTCGTCGTCGCCCTGCTCGCAGCGCTGGCGCTGACGTTTCTGCTCGGCGGGCCGGGCGTCAGCAGCTGGCTGTTCTCGCACTGATACGCCGGCCGTTGCCGGGGGCCTTGAGCGTCAGAGCGCGCGGCGGCCGCTGATCACGCGCAGCAGCACGACGACGATGGCGATCACGAGAAGCACGTGGATGAGTCCGCCCATCGTGAATGAAGTGACGAGCCCGAGCGCCCACAACAGGATGAGCACGACGGCGATGGTATAGAGCATGGGATTCCTTTTTGCGCGGAGGAGGCGTGACGCACGCCGGCCGCACTGAAGGATGTTCTTCCTGCATGAGTTGGTCTGTGCGCTGGCGCACCGTGCGCCTTGTGCGCGCTACCGCACAGACGCGGCTGGCGCGATCGCGCACTCTCGAGCCAGGACGACGCACCGCCATGGGCTGCGCGCAGTGTCCGAAATACAGGAAGAACCATGAAGATCATCCAGAGCATCCGGCCGTGGCTCGCGGCAACCCTTGCGGTCGCCCTCGTCGCATGCGGCGGCGGCGCAGGCCGCGACCCGATCCTCGGATTCCCGGCCGCCCCGCCGCCGCCGCCACCCCCGGTCGTCTCGGTGCCGCCCACGGTCACCGCCGTTGCGCCCCTCGATGGCGCGACGGGCGTGCCCACCAACAACACGATCATCACCGCAGCCTTCAGCGAGCGCATGGCGCCGCTCGCCGGTGCCTCGAGCTTCACCGTCGCATGCGCGGCGCCTTGCACCAGCCCGGCGGGCACCGCGGCGCTGGACGCAACAGGTCGCATTGCGACCTACACGCTGTCGGCAGGGACGTCCCTCGCCGAGAGCACCTTGTACACGGCGACCGTTACCGGTGAGACGAGTGCCGCCACCGGCCTCGCGCTGGCCGCGCCCTATGTGTGGAAGTTCACCACCGGCGTCGTCCCGGACACGACCCGCCCGCGCGTCGATTCCACGATGCCGGCCACGACCGTTCCCGGCCCGACGCCTTCGATCCCGACCAACACGGCGATCAGCGCAGTGTTCACCGAGGACATGGCACCGGCTTCCATTTCGGCCAGCACGTTCACCGTCTCCTGCGCCGCACCGTGCGTGTCGCCCGCGGGTGCAGTGACGTACGCAGTCGGCAACCGCACCGCCGTGTTCACGCCGGCGGCCGTGCTCGCCGCCAGCACCACGTACACGGCAACGATCACGACAGGCGCCACCGACCTCGCGGGCAACGCGCTGGCGGGCAACCAGTCGCCGCTGCCGGCTGCCAGCAACTACGTCTGGACCTTCACCACGTCGGCCGCGATCGTGCCGCCGGCCCACATCACCGTGCAATCGACGCATCCCGCCGATGGCGCGAACGCCGTCTGCCCGGACGCGACCATCAACGCTACGTTCAACGTACCTTCGGGGCTCGAAATGGATCCGATCTCGATCAACTCCGGCGTCTTCACCGTCACCGGCACGACGGCCGTCACCGCATCGTCGGTGGTGCTGGACTCGGCGACCGGGCACATCGCGAGCTTCACGCCCGCGGCGCCGCTCGTCGTCGGCAAGACCTACACCGCGCGCATCCGCGGCGGTGCGACCGGCGCGCTCGACCTGGCCATCCCTGCCAACGACATGCTCGCCGATGCGACATGGACCTTCACCGTCGCGAGTTGCACCGTTCCCCCGGTCGTCGCGCTCGGCTCCGCCGCGCAGTTCGGCACCTTCGGCGGCTCGGCCGGCGTCACCAACCAGGGCCTGAAGACCGTGATCCACGGCAGCATCGGGACCACCGCGGTTTCGACGACCGTCACCGGCTTCCATGACGCAGGCCCCGGCTGCACGTACACCGAAACGCCGCTCAACGTCGGCATCGTGAACGGGCTGATCTACACGGCCGCACCGCCGCCGACAGTGGCCTGCCCGAGCGAAGGCACCGCGACGACGTTCGCGATCGCGACGAAGGCACGCGCCGACGCACTGGCCGCGTACAACGCACTCGTCGCCATGCCGGGCGGGCCGGACCCGGGCGCGGGCAACCTCGCGAACAAGACGCTGGCACCCGGCACGTACACGGCCGCGGCAGGCAGCTTCATGATCCAGGGCGGCAACCTCACGCTCGACGCGCAAGGCGACGCCAACGCGGTGTGGGTGTTCCAGATGGCCACCACGCTGACCGTCGGCGGCCCCGGCGCCGCGTTCCCGTCCAGCATCATCATGGCCAACGGCGCGCAGGCGAAGAACGTGTTCTGGCAGGTGGGCAGCGCCGCGACGATCAACGCCGCGGGCGGCGGAACCTTCTACGGCACGGTGATCGCGCAATCGGGCGTGGCCATCTCCACGCCGGGCAACGTCTCGATCGTCACCATCCACGGCCGCGTGCTCTCGCTCGGCGCCTCCGTCACGATGGTCAACACCGTCATCAGCGTCCCCGCGCCGTGAACCGCGCAGCGCCAACCCCCAAGAAAGCCAACATGAACATCCATCACGCACCTGGAAAGCTCGGTGTCGTCGCACTGGCCCTGCTCACCGGAACGCTCGCGTCCGCGCAGGGCGCCGGCTGGTACGCCGGCGGGAACGTGGGCCGCTCGGCCGTGAGCATCGACAACGCGGGCATCACCACGGGCCTGGGCGGCCAAGGCCTTGCGACTTCTTCCATCGAAGATCGCGACCGCTCGACGGGCTACCGCCTGTTCGGCGGCTACCAGCTGTTCCCGAACCTCGCGCTCGAGGCGGGGTACTTCAACCTCGGTCACTTCGGCTACACGGCCCACACCACACCGCCGGGCTCGCTCGACGGCAACATCCGCATCAAGGGATGGGACGCCGATCTCGTGGGCAGCCTGCCGATCACGGATCGCCTGTCCGCGCTCGCGCGCGTCGGCGTGACGTCGATCCGCAGCAACGACCATTTCAGCGCGATCCCCGCGGCCAGCGTTCCCTACGCCAACGCGAACCCGAGCGAGCGCAGCACCAACTGGAAGGCGGGGCTGGGCCTCGCCTACGCGATCAACGACTCGTGGTCGGTGCGCGGCGAAGTCGAGCGCTATCGCCTGAAGGATGCGGTCGGGAACACCGGGCACGCGGACCTTTTCTCCGTCGGCCTGGTGTGGCGCTTCGGCGCGCGGCCGTCGCACGAGCGCACGGTCGCCACCGTCCCCATGCCCGCCGCGGAGCCCGCACCGCAACCCGCCATGGTCGTGCAGGCACCGCCGCCGCCCGCCCCGCCGCCGGCACCCGCGCCGATGCGCATCACGTTGTCCGCGGACTCGCTGTTCGACTTCGACCGGTCGACGATCAAGCCGCAAGGACGCGCGGCGCTCGACAAGCTGGCCGATGACCTCAAGGGCATGAGCTACGACACGATCAGCGTCACGGGCCATACGGACCGTTTCGGCCCGCACGACTACAACATGAAGCTGTCCACCCGCCGCGCCGAAGCCGTCGCTGC
>DATBPW010000364.1:0-15766 GCA_036561125.1 Ramlibacter sp.
GCATCACGCACAGGTCGAGCTGGGCCGCTCGCAGCGGCTGGGCGGGCTCAGTGTCGCTGTACGCTTTCCCGCGCGCACTGTCGCGGCAAGTTCTTAAGCCTGCCCTAAGCCCCGTGCGGCAAAGTGCTGCGATCGGCAATCCTTCCTCCAGGGACATCAGCATGAACACGAATCTCAAGGCGCTGCCTCTCGTCGCGGCGCTCATCGGGTCCGGCCTCGTCGGCGGCGCAGCGGTCGAAGCCTTCCACCACGCGGCGCCGGTGGCGCAGGCCGCCGTGCTGCCGCCGCTCGCGCCGGGCGAAACGTCGCGCGATGCGTCGACGCCGACCATGCCGGACTTCCCGCTGATCACGCAGAAGTACGGCCCCGCCGTCGTGAACATCAGCGTCACCGGCACGCGCAAGCTCGGCTCCGACGACGACGACGGCGCCTCGCAGTCGCAGCAGGGCGGCGGCGACATGGACCCGTTCGACTTCTTCCGCCACTTCGCACCCGGCATGCCGAACCTGCAGCGGCGCAACGTGCCGGTGCGCGGCCTGGGCTCGGGCTTCATCATCGATCCGAACGGGATCATCATGACCAACGCGCACGTCGTGAAGGACGCGAACGAGGTCACCGTCAAGCTCACCGACCGCCGCGAATTCCGCGCCAAGGTGCTGGGCGTGGACCCGAAGACCGACATCGCGGTCATCAAGATCGATGCGCACAACCTGCCCGCAGTCACGTTGGGCGACAGTGACAAGCTCAAGGTCGGCGAATGGGTGCTGGCCATCGGCTCGCCGTTCGGCTTCGACAACACCGTCACCGCCGGCGTCGTGAGCGCCAAGGGCCGTTCGCTGCCCAACGACGCCGCCGTGCCGTTCATCCAGACCGACGTTGCCGTGAACCCCGGCAACTCGGGTGGGCCGCTCTTCAACACGAAGGGCGAAGTGGTCGGCATCAACTCGCAGATCTACTCGCAGTCGGGCGGCTACCAGGGCGTGTCGTTCTCGATCCCGATCGACACCGCGATCCATGTCAAGGACCAGATCGTCAAGACCGGCAAGGTGGAGCACGCGCGCCTGGGCGTGTCGGTGCAGGAAGTGAACCAGTCGCTCGCCGATTCGTTCGGCCTCGACCGGCCCACCGGCGCACTCGTCGCGAACGTCGAGAAGAACAGCCCCGCGGCACGCGCGGGTCTGGAAACCGGCGACGTCATCCGCAGCATCAACGGCAAGGAGATCATCACGTCGGGTGACCTGTCGGCCGCGGTGAGCGCGGACATGCCCGGCCAGAAAGCCACGCTCGACGTGTGGCGCAAGGGCAAGCCCGTGACCATCACGGCGACGCTCGGCAGCGCCAACGACAAGGTCGCGAAGGCCGACTCCGGCAACTCCAAGCCCGACGGCGGCAAGCTCGGCCTGGCCGTGCGACCGCTGCAACCCGACGAGCGCAAGCAAGTCGGCGTCAACGGCGGCCTCGTCGTCGAAGGCGTGACCGGCCCGGCCGAACGCGCGGGCGTCGAGCCCGGCGACGTGATCCTGTCGGTCAACGGCACGCCGGTCGCGAGCATCGAACAGATGAAGGCGATCGTCGCCAAGTCGAACAAGTCCGCCGCGCTGCTCGTGCAGCGCGGCGAAGACAAGATCTTCGTGCCCATCCGCATCGGCTGAGCACGCGGCCCATCCGGCAGGAAGCGCCGCAACGGGGAACACATCCCCCGTTGCGGCGCTTTTTTTTCGGGAAGAGCCGGGATGGGCCTGCGCGAAAGTTGCGCTGAGTCAGTGCTCTAGAACGGATGCGTGATTACCCTCTGCGCTTCGGCGCCCGAGCACACTACGATGCACAGGCTAAAAAGCGAACGGTCGTTCTTTTTTTACGAGGGTGCGTTACATGAATTGGAAAATCTCTCGCCGCGGGCTTGCCCTCGCGGCATCCGCGATCGCCGCGGCCGTCGTCGTCGCCTGCGGCGGCGGCGGTGACCCGGCGGGCCCCAAGGTCGCGATCAATCGCGTCATCGTCGCCGGCGACAGCCTGGCCGACGCCGGCACGTTCGGCGGCAAGTTCACCGTGCAACGCGCCGCCAACCCCGCGCAGGGCTACCCGGTGTATCCGCAGATCGTCGCGGCGAACTACGGCGTGACGAACCTGTGCAACTTCTTCTCGTCGCCGGACGGCGGCCACTCGTTCACCACCCACGCCAGCTGCGAAGACTTCGCGGTGGGTGGCGGCCGCGTCTTCAACCTCGCGAGCCAGGGCGGCGCCAACGCGCCGTTCTCTGTCGGCTTCCAGCTCGGCACGGCGCTCCAGGTGAATGGCGGCGCCTACCAGGCGACCGACCTGGTCATCGTCGACGCCGGCGGCAACGACGCGGCGGACCTGGTGGGTGCGTACCTCGGCGCCGCGGGCGGGAACGTGGCCGGCTACGAAGGCTTCCTCGCGCAGCAGATCGACCAGGCCACGATCAACGCGACCATCACGCAGGCGAACGGCGCCGCGACGCTGGCCGGCCTGTACATGCAGAAGCTTGCCGACACCTACTGGGGCACGGTGAAGGCAACGACGCTCGACAAGGGTGCGACGCACGTCGCGATCCTCAACATGCCCGACATCACGCTCACGCCGCAGTTCACCGCGGTGCTGGCGCAAGTGGGTGCGCAGTTCGGGCAGGCCAGCGCGACGCAGCTGAAGGGCGCCATCCAGCAATGGATCCAGGCATTCAACGCGAAGCTCGTCGCCGACGTGAACGGCGACGCGCGCGTGGCCATCGTGCCGTTCTACGAGGACTTCACCGACGAGATCGCGAATCCCGCGGCATATGGCCTGACCAACGTCACGACCCCGACGTGCAGCGACACCGGCTTCCCGGCGACCTGCGTCGACGCTCAGCTCGACGCGACGCCCGGCAAGACGCCGGGCTGGTGGCAAACCTACGCGTTCGCCAACAGCTTCCACCCGACGCCGTTCGGCCACAGCCTGCTGGCTTCGTCCGTGAGCCGCGCCATCGCGCGCGCCGGCTGGCTCTGACCCTCGAGGAGACGTGAACAAATGAAGAACCTCCAACTCTCCGGCGTCCTCCTCGCGGCGTTGCTCGGCAGCGCCGGCGCGGCGCATGCGCAGTGGATGCCCACCGGCTGGTCGATCGGCGTGGGCGGCACGGAAATTTCGCCCAACACGTCGAGCAGCAACCTCACGCCGCCCGCCGCTTCGAACACGCAAGTCGACGTCGGTTCGGACACGCAGCCCACCCTCTGGGTGCGCGGCATGTTCGGCGATCACTTCGCCGTCGAACTGCCGATCGGCGCCGGCTTCAAGCACTCGATCAACGGCGCGGCCGGCATCGCGGGCGTGGGCCAGATCGGCACAGTCAAGGCGTTGCCGATCACGCTGCTCGGCGAGTACCACTTCATGGATCGCAACGCGCAGCTGCGTCCCTACGGCGCGCTCGGCGTGTCGTACGCGAAGATGTATGGCGCGCGTGGCAGCGCGACGCTCAATGCGCTGAACCCGATCAACCCGGCCGGCGGCACGGGGCTGTCGGTCGACTCCAAGTGGGGCGCGGTGGTCGGCGCGGGCGTGACCTTCCGGGTCAACGACAAGTGGTACGTCGACGCCCAGTACCTGCGCGTGTTCCTCAAGACCAGCGCGCAGCTGTCCACCGGGCAGTCGATGTCGATCAAGCTCGATCCCGACGTGTTCCGCGTCGGCCTCGGCTACAACTTCTGATCTAGACCTTCAGCGACGGAAACCAGCGCGCGAGTTCCGCGAGGGACTCGCGCGCGCTTTTGTGCAGCACGAAGATGCCGCCCGCGGCTTCCCACAGGTGCCGGTGCCTTGACAGGTCGTCCACCAGCACGTCGCCTTCGTTGCAGTGGTTGCGCTTGTCGACCGCCATCACCGTGAGGATCTTCGTGCCCGGGAAGTGCTCGGCGGCCCAGCGCACCTTCTGCGGCGCGGCCCATTGGCCCACGGGCAGGCCGGTGAGGATGACCGGGTCGAGGTGCTTCACCGCATCGAACAGCTGGCGCGCATCGGGCATGAGCGGCAGGCGCGCATAGAAGTCGGGCGCGCTCGCGAGCTTCTTCCAGAACGCGCCCTTCCCGCGCCGGTCGATGAACTCCTGCGGCGCCATGCCGAGCAGCGCGCGCACGCCGGCGTCGAAATCCGCGAGCACGCCGTCGCAATCGAGATAGAGCTGCCTGTGCGATGCCATCGCCCGGATGATGCCGCACACGCGCCCGGCATCGCCGGATCAGGCGGCAGCGATGCGCTCGCACTCGGCGGAGCAGCGACGGCACGCCTCGGCGCATTGCTGGCAATGGTCCATGTCGTGCTTCACGCACTCCTCCGCGCACAGGCGGCACGCACGCGCGCAGACCGCGCACACCGCGCCCGCCAGTTCGCTGCCACCGGCCATCAGCGCGACGGCCACCGAGCACAGCTCGGCGCAATCGAAGTCGAGCGCGATGCAGCGCACCATCTTCTTCACGTCGGGCTCCTGCAGGCACATCGATGCGCAATGCTGGCACGCGACGTTGCACGCGTTGCACGCTGCGATGCAATCGAGGTAGCGGTTCAGTTCGTCGGCCACGTCAATCCCCCAGCCGCCGCGCGCGGCGTTGCCTGACCATGTAGATCGCCGTCGCGGCCAGTGCGCCCACGACCGCGGCTTTGGTGAGGAAGGCCTTGCGGTTGTAGCGCCACTCGGACGCGAGGCCCATCTCGTTCCAGAGATTCGGCACGTGCCCGTGCGCGAGATCGTCGACCAAGCCTTCGACCATGTTCACGCGGTCGGCGCCGAGCAGGATCAGCCAGTGGCGGATGTCGTTCTCGCTGTACTTGAACGCGACGTCGCGCATCATCCCCGACAGCCCCGACGGCGGGCACACCGTGCCGAACACGGGCGTGAGGCCGGGCCGCTCCACGGAGTGGTGGATCTTCACGTGCGGCACCTGCTGCTCGGGCTCGTGCCAGTGCAGGTTCTCCAGGCGCGGCGGGGTGCGCTCCTTCGGCACGGCCGGCCGGTTTTCCGGATCGACATCGGCGCCCCAACCGTCGATGTGCGACGTGTCGCGATGGCGGTGCTGGCGCTCGACCGGGTCGGTCTTCTCGACGTAGATGGGGGCGCCGTCGGCGCTAGAAGGCGTGGTGGTCGCGTCCATGTCGCACTCCTTCAGTGGATCGCCGCGCCGGCGCGCGGCACGATCATCGGCTTGATGATTTCGTCGAGCTTGCTCGAGAACATGTGGTACGCGTCGGGGATGTCCTCGATCGCGAAGCGGTGCGTGACGATCTCGCTCGGCTTGATGCGCCCGGCCTTGATGTGCTCGATCAGCCGCGGCAGGTGCCGCTTGACCACCGCCTGGTTGCCGCGCAGCGTCAGCCCCTTGTTCAGCAGGTTGCCGATCGGCACGAAGTTGAAGGTCGGGCCGTACACGCCCACGACCGAGATGTTGCCGCCTTTGCGCGCCGCGTTGATCGCCCAGAACAGCGCGGTGGCGGCGCCGGCCTGCATCTTCAGCCTGACGCCGGTGAGGCGTTGCAGCGCGTTGCCGGCCGCTTCGGCGCCGACGCAGTCGATGCACACGTCGGCGCCGAGCCAGTCGGTCATGCGCTTGATGTGGATCGCCATGTCGTCGACTTCCTTGAAGTTGACCACTTCGCATTGCGCCCAGCGCCTGGCGAATTCCAGGCGGTATTCGACGTGGTCGACGACGATCACGCGGCCCGCGCCCATCAGCCACGACGACTTCGCGGCCAGCAGGCCGATCGGCCCCGCGCCGAAGATCACCACGGTGTCGCCTTCCTTGATGTCGCCCATCTCCGCGGCCTGGTAGCCGGTCGGGCACACGTCCGTCAGCAGCACGGCGTCCTCGACGCCCATCCACTCGGGGATGACGGTCGGGCCCGTGTCGGCGAACGGCACACGCACGTATTCCGCCTGGCCGCCGTCGTAGCCGCCGGTGGTGTGCGAGTAGCCGTAGATGCCGCCCACGGCGGTGGACTGCGGGTTGACGTTGTGGCAGTTGCTGTACAGCTCCTTCTGGCAGAAGTAGCAGGTGCCGCAGAAGATGTTGAACGGCACGAGCACGTGGTCGCCCTTCTTCACGTTCTGCACGGACGGCCCGACCTCTTCCACGATGCCCGTGAACTCGTGGCCGAAGGTCATGCCCACGCGCGTGTCCGGCACCAGGCCGTGGTACAGGTGCAGGTCCGAGCCGCAGATGCACGAGCGCGTGACGCGCACGATCGCATCGTTGGGATGTTCGATCTGGGGCTCCTGCCTGGGCGCGACGCGCACGCGGTAGGGCCCGCGGTAATTCATGGCGAGCATGCGAATGTCCTTGTTCGAGTTGAAGGGCATTCTCGGCAGGCGCTGCGCGGCATTGGTCGGGATCGACGCAATCCGTAGCAATCGTCACCAGGGACGCGCGCCGACCTGACACAATCGCGTGATTTGCTGCGAGCCGGGACCGCAGAGCAGGAGACGATTTGAAGACGGTGAGCCTGATCGGCGCACCCACCGACGTGGGGGCGAGCGTCCGCGGTGCGGGCATGGGGCCGGACGCCTTGCGCGTCGCGGGCGTGTACGACGCCCTGTGCGCGATGAAGCTCAGCGTCATCGACCACGGCAACCTCGCTGGGCCGCCAACGCCATGGGCGCCACCGCAAGGCGGCATCCGGCACCTCGAAGAGGTGGTCGCCTGGAACCGCAGCGTATTCGATCGCGTCGCGGCCGTTCTCGCGGCGGGGCAGGTGCCGCTGCTCATGGGCGGCGACCATTGCCTGGCCATCGGCTCGATCAGCGCCGTCGCGCGCCACTGCCGCTACACCAAGAAGAAGCTGCGCGTCATCTGGCTCGACGCGCACTCCGACGTGAACAACCCGAACATCAGCCCGTCGGGCAACGTGCACGGCATGCCCGTGTCGTGCCTGCTCGGCGACGGGCCGAGGCAGCTGGTCGGCTGGAGCGGCCAGCCGCATGCGCTCGCGCCCGACGACATCGACTTCATCGGCATCCGCAGCGTCGACGCCAACGAGAAGATGGCGATCAAGCAGCTGGGCCTGTCGGTGTTCGACATGCGCCACATCGACGAATTCGGCATGCGCACGACGATGCTCGAGGCGCTGCACGACGTCGACGACGACACGCACCTGCACGTGAGCTTCGACGTCGACTGCCTCGACCCGGTCGACGCGCCGGGTGTGGGCACGGGCGTGCGCGGCGGGCCGACCTATCGCGAGATGCAGCTGTGCATGGAGATGATCGCGGACACCGGCCGGCTCGGCTCGCTCGACGTGGTCGAGATCAATCCGGCGCTCGACGTGCGCAACCGCACTGCGGAACTCGCGGTGGAATTCATCGCAAGCCTGTTCGGGGCGTCGACACTGGCGCGCTGACATGAAGAAAGACAAGCAGCCCGGCGGATTCCGGAAGGGACTCACGTCCTACGGCGACACGGGCTTTTCGCTGTTCCTGCGCAAGGCCTTCATCAAGGGCGCGGGCTACACGGACGACGCGCTGTCGCGCCCGGTGGTCGGCATCTGCAACACCGCGAGCAGCTACAACCCGTGCCACGGCAACGCGCCGCAACTCATCGAAGCCGTCAAGCGCGGCGTGATGCTCGCGGGCGGGCTGCCGATGGACTTCCCGACGATCTCGCTGCACGAGAGTTTCGCGCGGCCCACGTCGATGTACCTGCGCAACCTCATGGCCATCGACACCGAGGAGATGATCCGCGCGCAGCCGATGGATTCGGTGGTGCTCATCGGCGGCTGCGACAAGACCGTGCCGGCGCAATTGATGGGCGCGGCGTCGGCCAACATCCCGGCGATCCAGCTCGTCACGGGCTCGATGCTCACGGGCGCGCATCGCGGCGAGCGCGTCGGCGCCTGCACCGATTGCCGGCGCTACTGGGCGAAGTTCCGCGGCGGCGAAATCGACGAGGCCGAAGTCGGCGACGTGAACAACCGGCTCGTCGCCAGCGTGGGGACGTGCTCGGTGATGGGCACCGCGAGCACGATGGCGTGCGTCGCCGAGGCGCTCGGCATGACGGTGCCGGGCGGCGCGTCGCCGCCGGCGGTGACGGCCGATCGCATCCGCGTGGCCGAGGAGACGGGTGCGCGCGCGGTGCAGATGGCAAAGGAGCAGCTCACCGTCGACAAGCTGCTCACGCCCGCGGCGTTCCACAACGCGCTCATCGTGCTGCTCGCGATCGGCGGCTCGACCAACGCGCTCGTCCATCTTGCGGCGATTGCAGGCCGCATGGGCTACGACCTCGACCTCGATGCGCTCGATGCGATGGGGCGCGAGACGCCGGTGCTGCTCGACCTCAAGCCGAGCGGCCAGCACTACATGGAAGACTTCCACAAGGCCGGCGGGATGGCGACGCTGCTGCGCGAGTTGAAGCCGCTGCTCAAGCTCGACGCGCTCACGGTGATGGGCTGCACGCTGGGCGAACGCATCGAATCGGACCAGCCGCCGTTCGCGCAGGACGTGGTGCGCCCGCGCACGAACCCGATCTACCCGCAAGGCGGCCTCGCCGTGCTGCGCGGCAACCTCGCACCCGACGGCGCGATCATCAAGCAGTCGGCCGCGAACCCGAAGCTGATGGAGCACGAAGGCCGCGCCGTCGTGTTCGAGAATTCGCAGGATCTCGCGGAGCGCATCGACCGCGACGACCTCGACGTGAACGCGGACGACATCCTCGTGCTCAAGAGCATCGGCCCGAAGGGCGCGCCGGGCATGCCCGAGGCCGGCCACATGCCGATCCCGATGAAGCTCGCGCGCGCCGGTGTGAAGGACATGGTGCGCATCTCCGACGGGCGCATGAGCGGCACCGCGTTCGGCACGATCGTGCTGCACGTCGCGCCCGAATCGGCGATCGGCGGGCCGCTCGCGTACGTGAAGACCGGCGATCGCATCCGGCTGTCGGTGGCCGGGCGCGAGCTGACGCTGCTCGTGAGTGATGAAGAGCTCGCGCAGCGCCGCAAGCAAATGCCGGTGCAGGCGCCGACCGCCGCCCGCGGCTACGAGCAGCTGTTCCTGCAGCACGTGACGCAAGCCGGGCAGGGCGTCGACTTCGATTTCCTGCGCGCCAGCGAACGCAAGGGAACCGTTCCATGACCGAAAGACTCCAGGGCGCGGTCGCGCCGGTGATGACGCCGTTCACCCGCGGCCTCGAGCCCGACACGCGCCGCTTCATCGCGCATTGCAAATGGCTGGTCGCGAACAATGCGGGCCTGGCGATCTTCGGCACCAACTCCGAAGCCAATTCGCTGTCGGTCGACGAGCGCCTGCGATTGACCGACGCGCTGCTGCAAGCCGGCGTGCCTGCCTCGAAGATGCTGCCCGGCACCGGCGCGTCGTCGATCAGCGATGCCGTCACGCTCACGCGGCACGCCGTGATGAGCGGCGCCGCCGGCGTGCTGATGCTGCCGCCGTTCTACTACAAGGGCGTGAGCGACCAGGGCTTGTTCGACTACTACGCGCACGTCATCGACAAGGTCGCGAGCGACGCGCTGCGCGTGTACCTGTATCACATCCCGCAGGTCACGCAGGTGCCGATCACGCTCGAGCTGGTCGAGATGCTGCGCGCGAAATATCCGAAGACCGTCGTCGGCGCGAAGGATTCGTCGGGCAACTGGGACAACACGAAGGCGATGCTCGACCACTTCGCGAAGGACGGCTTCGACGTGTTCCCCGCGAGCGAATCGACCTTGTCCGCGGCGTTGCCGCTCGGCGCTGCGGGTTGCATCAGCGCGACGGTGAACCTCAATCCCGGCGGCATTCACGCGCTCTGCGACCAATGGAACACGCCCGAAGGTCCGCGGCTGCAGGCGCATGCCAACGTGATCCGCCAGATCTTCCAGAGCCCGAACATGATTCCGGCGATGAAGCGCGTCGCCGCGGAATTTTCCGGCCAGCGCGACTGGGCGATCGTGCGGCCGCCGCTGGTCGCGCTCGACGACGCGAGCGCGGCACGCATCATGCTTGAACTTCAGGCCGCCGATTTCAAGATGCCGGGATTCGCCGAAGCGATGCGCGCGGCCTGACGCCGCACGGATTGCACGAACTCCGGCTGGAAACAGCGCCGCGCGCCGTCCGCGAAAGCGACGGTCACTTGCAGCGCGCTGGCTTCCTCGACGACGCCGCGGCCGTAACGGTTGACGCGCACGATGTCGCCGCGCGCGAATTGCGCGTGGTGCCCGGAATGCGCGTCGTTCTCGGCCGGGCGCGACGCGAGTTCCTCCAGCACCTTCTCGTGCGCCGCGATGCGGCGGCAGTTGTCGCACGCGCCGCAGCGCTCGAACGGCGCTTCGCCTTCGAGGTGCTCGAGCAGCACGCGCCAGCGGCACTGCCCGCTCTGCGCGTAGGACACCATGTTCTCGAGCCCCTCGCGGTCGTGCCCGCGCTTGTCGCGGTACGCCTGCATCAGCGCGGCCAGGTCGTCCTTAGCCAGGTCGCCACGCAGCAGCGACACGCGTTCGTCATCGATGGCGACCACCTTGCGCCGGCGCAGCAACCCGAGCGCGACCTGCACCTTCGTCCTCGGACGCGCGATGCGCGACTGCAGCGTGCGCGCGGTCCATGCGTCACCGTCCGGCGGCGCTTCGTGCAGCGCCGCGTAGATCGCCAATGCGTCTTCCTCCGTGGGATAGCGCCCGGCCAGGAAGAACTGCTGCACGGCCTTGTCGGCGCGCAGGAACAGCAGCGTGCACACGGAGGGCTCGCCGTCGCGCCCGGCGCGGCCCGCTTCCTGGTAGTACGACTCGAGGTTCGGCGGCAGCTGGTAGTGCAGCACGAAGCGGACGTCGGGCTTGTCGATGCCCAGGCCGAACGCGTTGGTAGCGACCATCACGCGGCGATCGCCGGTCATGAAACCTTCCTGCACGGCAGCGCGCTCGGTGGCTGCCAGCTTGCCGTGATAGAGCCCGACCGATTCGCCTTCGGCCGCGAGCGCATCGTGCAACTGCTGCGCGGCGCGAATCGTGGCGGTGTACACGACCCCGCTGCCCTCGTGCGCTTTCACGAAGGCGACCGCGCGCGCGAGCTTGTCGGCTTCGCGCGCGACATGTTCGACGCGCAGGTCGAGGTTGGGGCGGAACGTGCCGGTGTTCACCACGCCGGACTTCGGGATGCCGAGCTGCTCGCAGATGTCGCGCGTGACCTCATCGCTCGCGGTGGCGGTCAGCGCAAGCACGATGGGCCCGCCGAGATGCGGCAACGCGGCCCCGATCTCCAGGAACGCGGGCCGGAAGTCGTGCCCCCACTGCGAAATGCAATGCGCTTCGTCCACCACCAGCAGGCTCACCGGGTGGCGCTTGAGTGCCGCGAGGAACCGCGTTTCGCACAGGCGCTCCGGCGTCACCATCACGATCCGCGCGCTGCCGTCGTCGACCGCCTGCTGCGCGGCATGCGCCTGGGCGGAATCGAGCGCGCTGTTCACCTGCACGGCAGGCACGCCCTTGTCGCGCAGCGATTCGCACTGGTCCTTCATCAGCGCGATCAGCGGCGATACGACAACCGTGCGACCCGGCAGGAGTAACGCCGGCAACTGATAGCACAGCGACTTGCCGGCACCGGTCGGCATGATCGCCAATGTGCTCGCACCCGCGAGCACCCGATCGATCACCGCCTGCTGGCCGGGCCGCAGCGTGCGGATGCCGAAAACGTCGCGCAACGCGGTGCGCAGGCGGCGCTGCAGGGCCGCCTGCGACCATCCCTTCGCCGGCATGCGTCAGGCGCGGTCGGCGTCGGTGTCCGCGTCGGACTCGATGTCGTTCGCGTCGAGGTCCGTGTACTCCGTCGCGTCGGTGTCGCGCGCCGGAAAGCCCTCGCCGGATTCGAGCGCTTGCCCTTCGTCGCTCGCCATCACGACGCGGTCCGGGGCGATGTCGCCGCCTTCGCGGCCGTCGCCGTTGGGCGTGACGGCGCCGCGTTCGCCGGTGCCGACGGCATCGCTGTCCGCGTGCACCTCGGGCGTGCCCGCCGCGTCGCTGCCCGAATCGGAGTTGTCGCTGGGGCCGAGTGCTTCGGCACTGCGTCCGCCCGGCTGTGTCGGCGCGGTGTCGGCGCCGAGGATGCTGCTGTAGGCCATGGATGAGTTCCTTCCGTTCCTTCCGCCAATGCTTGGCGCCAGTGTGCGGCGCCGCCCGAGGACGAGCAGTCGTCGTCGCGGCAGCGCGCTTGTCGGAACGGTCCGACAGACTTGCCCGGCGGTGCGGCCTATGCTGGACAGTGCCATGGCTGCCGTCCTCGACATCTCCCCGTCCGAGCGCGAACTCGAGTCGCTGTGGCGCACGTTCCATCGCTCCTGGGTGGCGGTCAGCGACGAGCTCGCGCGCGCGGAGGCGCAGCTGCGCGCCGAAAGCGATCCGCGCATCCACGCCGCGCAGGAGCAGGTTGCGCACGCGCTGCGCCGCCACGAACGCCATGCCCGCGACATGCTCGAGCACTTCGAGCGCCGCGCGCGCGAATTCCGCAGCCGGACCGCGACGTATCGACCGCGTTACGAGTAGGCCGCCGCAGCGACCCGCGCGCGCAGAATGGGCGCAAGGGAGCTTATGGACGAGAACCTGTTCGCGATCGCGATCGGCGCTTCGACCGGCGGCATCGAAGCCTTGCTCGCACTGGTCGGCGCGATGCCGCCGCAATTTCCGGGAAGCGTGCTGGTCACGCAGCATATCGGCGGCTATCCCAGCATCCTGCCGCAGCTGATGCGCGCGCGCGGCCCCAACCCCGCGATGCATCCGGGCGATGGCGACCCGCCGCTTGCCGGCACGATCTACATCGCGCCGCCGGACCACCACATGATCGTGGAAGAAGGCCGCATGCGCCTGTTCCGCGGGCCGAAGGAGAACCATTGCCGCCCCGCGATCGACCCGATGATGCGCTCGGTCGCGATGGCGTTCGGCGCGCGCTCGATCGGCGTGGTGCTCACCGGCTTCCTCGACGACGGCACGGCGGGCCTGAAGGCGATCAAGGAATGCGGCGGCACGGCGATCGTGCAGGACCCCGCCAGCGCCGTCGAGCCCAGCATGCCGCGCAGCGCGCTTGAGAACGTCGACGTGGACCTGTGCCTGCGCATCGACGAGATGGTGCCCGCGTTCCTGCGCATCATGGAAAGCCGTGGGAGCGCTCTTGCCGCGGTGCCCGGCCGGCTGCAGCGCGAACAGATGATCGCGGAAGGCAAGGACATCATGGACAACCTCGAGAGCATCGCGCGTCCTTCCGCGCTCACCTGCCCGGATTGCGGCGGCGGGCTGTGGGAGCTGAAGGACCGCAAGCCGCTGCGCTATCGCTGCCACACCGGCCACGCGTTCACCGCGATCAGCCTGGAGCACGCGCAGTCCGAAGACTCCGAACATGCGTTGTGGAACAGCGTGCGCGCATTGCACGAGCGCGAGATGCTGCTGCGGCGCGTCGCGCTGGTGGCGCGCGGCCACGGCGACCACGCGCAGGCCAGCAGCGCCGAGGAGCAGGCGCGGCACGCGCGCCAGAAGGCAGAACAGCTCACGGACATGATCGAGGGGCACGACGGCGGCGCATAATCCTTCGATCTTGCCGAGGGACGCATGACGCCGACAGATCCCGACAGCGCGGAGGAGTCGCGCGCCGACGACATCGACAACGTCATGCCGTCATCCGGCCATGCCACCGTGCGGGTGGTGGGGCTTGGAGGATCGGCGGGAAGCATCCCGGCGCTCAAGACCTTCTTCGAGCGCATGCCGGCCGATTCGGGCCTGGCGTTCGTCGTCGTCATGCATTTGTCGCCGGAGCACGTGAGCACGTTGCCCGAATTGCTGCAGCGCTCGACGAAGATGCGCGTCGAGCAGGTGACCGGCACACTCACGGTCCAGCCGGACACCGTCTACGTCATCCCGCCGCGCATGGCGCTCAAAGCGGTGGACGGCCAGCTGCAGGTCGAGCCGATCACCACGGACCACGGCCGGCACGTGGCCGTCGACCTGTTCTTCCGCACCTTGGCCGACACGCACGGCCCGCGCGCGGCGGCCATCGTGCTGTCGGGGGCCGACGGCGACGGCGCGGTCGGGATCAAGCGCATCAAGGAGCGCGGCGGCCTGACCATCGCGCAGGATCCCGACGAGGCCGAACACCCCGGGATGCCGCGCACGTCGATCGCGACGGGCATGGTCGACTGGTCGCTGGGCGTCGCGGAGATGCCGCAGCGCGTGCTCGACTACTTCGACCTCGAACACAAGATCAAGCTGCCGCCCGAGGACGGCCCGCAGCCCGCCGCCACGGCGAAGCCGCCGGATTCCACCGACGAAGCTGCTTTGCGCGACGTGCTCACCTTCCTGCGCACCCGCACGCAGCGCGATTTCGCCTGCTACAAGCGCGCGACGATCCTGCGCCGGATCGCGCGGCGCATGCAGGTCAACGGCGTGGCCGACCTGCACGAGTACCTGCAATGCCTGCGCATGCGGCCGGGCGAAGCCGGCGCGCTGCTGCAGGACCTGCTGATCTCGGTGACCAACTTCTTCCGCGACCCGGAATGCTTCGCGGCGCTCGAAAAGGAAATTCCCGCGATCATGGCCGGCAAGCGGCACACCGACGCGGTGCGCGTGTGGGTGCCCGGATGCGCGACCGGCGAGGAGGCGTATGCGATCGCGATGCTGTTCACCGAGCACGCGAGCGCGATGGATGCGCCGCCGGCGATCCAGATTTTCGCCTCCGACCTCGACGGCGACGCGATCCAGGCCGCGCGCGACGGCATCTACCCGGCGGCGATCGCCGCCGACGTCAGCGAAGAGCGGCTGCGGCGCTTTTTCATCAAGGAGCATCGCGGCTACCGCATCCGGCGCGAGCTGCGCGAAACGGTGCTGTTCGCGCTGCACGACGTGCTCAAGGACTCGCCGTTTTCGCGCGTCGACCTGATCTCGTGCCGCAACCTGCTGATCTACCTGAACCGCGAGGCGCAGCAGCGCGTGCTCGAGACATTCCACTTCGCGCTGGTGCCCCACGGCCGGCTGTTCCTCGGGTCGTCGGAGTCGGTCGACGACGGCAGTCCGCTGTTCAGCGTGATCGACAAGAAGCACCGCATCTTCCAGCAGCGCCCCGCGCCGCGCGGCAGCGTGCCCGTGCCGAGTGCACCCGGCGCGCTGACGCTGGCGCTCGAATCGGTTCCGCCCGTACGCGAGGGGCCGGTGATCGCGAGTGCGGCGCTGCGGCCGGGCTTCGCGCCGGCGCCGACCGAGCCGCGCACCTCCTGGGGCGAGCTGCACCTGCGGCTGCTCGAGTCGATCGGGCCGCCGTCGATCCTCGTCGATTCGGAGCACGACATCGTGCACCTCTCGCCGAGCGCGGGACGGTTCCTGCAGTTCACGGGCGGTGAGCCCTCGCGCAACCTGCTGCGCGCCGTGAACCCGGGCCTGCGCATCGAACTGCGCGCAGCGCTGTTCCAGGCGGCGCAGACGCAGGCGGCGGTGGAAGTCACCGTCGGGCCGGTCGACATCGCGGGTCAGCAGGTCGCGCTGACGCTGCGCGTCGTGCCGGTCAAGGACGCCAGCGCCGACATGTTCCTCGTGCTGCTGCAGGAAGTCGCGCCGGGCGCCGCCGGCGCGCCGCAGCCTGCGCGCAGTGAAGCCGATCCTGTCGCACGCCAGCTCGATCGCGAACTCGAGCGCCTGAAGGCGCACCTGCGCGACACGGTGGAGCAGTACGAGGCATCGACCGAGGAGCTCAAGGCCAGCAACGAGGAGTTGCAGGCGATGAACGAGGAGCTGCGCTCCGCGACCGAGGAACTCGAAACCAGCCGCGAGG
>DATBPW010000365.1:0-15506 GCA_036561125.1 Ramlibacter sp.
AGGAACTTGCGCAACTGCGGCCCGGTGTCGCGCGGGCTGTCGTACATGTCGATGATCTCTTTGGCCTCGGTCAGCGACAGGCCCAGCCGCTTGGCGCGCAACGTGAGCTTCAGCCGCGTGCGGTCGCGCGCGCTGTACACGCGGTTGCGCCCACCGGGGCCGGTGCGCTGCGGCTGCAGCAGCCCCATGTCCTCGTAGAAGCGCATCGCGCGCGTCGTGAGGTCGAATTCCTTCGCGAGATCGCCGATCGTGTAGGTCTGGGTTGCCATCGTGTATGCGGGGTGACAGCTTCCTTGCCGCCCGGCGCCTAGAATGCCCCAGATGTGACGTTTACGTCAACGTCAGATCCTCGCAAGGCCCGATGAATCCGCTCGAACAGAAACTGCAGTACCCGTTTGGCGACAGCTTGCCCGGCCAAGGCGAGGCGATGGACGTTGCTCCCGGCGTGCGCTGGATCCGCATGGCCCTGCCGTTCGCGCTGGACCACATCAACCTCTGGCTGCTGCGCGACGAGATCGACGGCCGCGCCGGCTGGACCGTCGTCGACTGCTGCATCACGCGCGACGAGGCCAAGGCGCAGTGGGAGCGCATCTTCGAGACGCAGTTGCAAGGCCTGCCGATCCTGCGCGTGATCGTCACGCACATGCACCCGGACCACATCGGCCTGGCGTGGTGGCTCTGCGAGAAGTGGGACGCGCCGCTGTGGATCAGCGCGACCGATTTCAATTCGGCGCGTGTCGCGTCGCAGTCGACCATCGGTTTCGGCGGCGAGGCCGCGGCCGAGTTCTTCGCGTCGCACGGCCTGGACGATCCCGCGTCGCTCGACCAGATCCGCGGCCGCGCCAGCTACTACCCCGGCATGGTCCCGCAGGTGCCGCCGCGCTTTCGGCGCCTGATCGACGGCGACATCGCCGCGATCGGCGGGCGCGCATGGAAGTGCATCGCGGGCTACGGCCACGCGCCCGAGCACATGGCGCTGTACTGCGACGACTTGCACGTGCTCATCTCGGGCGACATGCTGCTGCCGCGCATCTCGACGAACGTGAGCGTGTACGACGTCGAGCCGGAGTCGAACCCGCTCGCGCTGTTCCTCGCCTCGATCGGGCGCTTCAACGCGCTGCCCGAAGACACGCTCGTGCTGCCGTCGCACGGCAAGCCGTTTCGCGGCGCGCACGAACGCGTGCGGCAATTGCAGGACCACCATCGCGATCGCCTGGCCGACGTGATGCAGGCGTGCGGCGAAGGACCGAAGTCCGCCGCCCAGATCATGCCCGTGCTGTTCCGCCGCCAGCTCGACTTGCACCAGACCACGTTTGCGATGGGCGAGTCGGTCGCGCACCTGCACGCGCTTTGGTACGAAGGCCGGCTCGCGCGCCGGCGCGGCGCGGACGGCGTCTGGCGCTTTCAGAGCGTGAAGTAGAAGGTCGTCCCCGTCCCGGGCTGCGACTGCGCCCACACGCGGCCCTGGTGCCGCAGGATCGCGCGCCGCACGGTCGCCAGGCCGATGCCGGTGCCCGGGAATTCGCTTTCGGTGTGCAGGCGCTGGAAAGCGGTGAACAGCTTGGCGGCATAGGCCATGTCGAAGCCGACGCCGTTGTCGCGCACGAAGAACACGTTGCCGTCGGTGCGCCCGACCTCGATCGACGCGTCTTCGCGCTGCGCGGTGAATTTCCACGCGTTGCCGACCAGGTTTTCGAGGACGATGTGCAGCAGCTGCGGGTCGCCGCGCGCGACCAGGCCGTCTTCGACGTGCACCTGCACGCGCCGCCCGGGGTGCTGCTGCTGCAGGCCCTCGATCGTCTCGCGCGCGAGTTGCGACAGGTCCACGTCGCGCCACTCCAGCTGCGCGCGCACCACGCGGGAGAGTTGCAGCAGCGCCTCGATCAGTTCCTCCATCTTGCGCACGCCGGCCTGGATGCGCGCGAGGTAGTGCAGCGACCGCGTGTCGCCTTCGCTGCCGATCCGGTCCTGCAGCGCGCTCGAGAAGCCCGAGATCGCCGCCAGCGGCGCACGCAGGTCGTGCGACACCGAATACGAGAACGCCTCGAGCTCCTGGTTCGAGGCGCGCAGCTGCTCGGTGCGCTCGGCGATGCGGGTCTCGAGTTCCGCCTGGTGCGTCTGCAGCGAATCGGCCATCGCGTTGAACGCGGCGCCGATGCGGGCGAATTCGCCGAGCTCGCCGGTCGTCTGCACCGGCACGCGAGCTTCGAGCTGCCCGTGTTCGAGGCTGTGCAGCGTGCCGAGGATCTGCCGGGCCGGCTTGACGATCATGCGCCCGCCCATCCACCAGATGGCCGCGAGCACTGCCAGCATCACGACCGCCAGCAGCGCGAGCTCCTGGCGCAAGCGCACCCACGCCCCCATCCATGCGGCCTCGCGCGGCAGGCTGACGCGCACCAGCAGCCCGTCGCCCGCGACGGACCGGCCCGGCGCGATCGAGTACATGCGCAGCTCGCCGGCACTGTCGCGCGCCTCGCCGGCAATGGCGCGCATTTCGCGCGCGGCCTCGAGCAATTCGGGCTGCACGGACACCCGCAGCAATTCGCGCCCGGGCCGGCGGGGGCTCTCCATGAGGATATGCCCGTGGCGGTCCGCGACCGACACGCGCGCGCCCGGCGGCACGTCGACTTGCGACAGGTTGTCGGAGGCGCGGACCAGGTCGAGGGCGGCGTAGGCGACGGCCACCACACGCCCCTCCTCGATCACCGGCAACGCGAAGGGCAGGGACGGCCTGTGGGTGATGCGGCCGACGATCGGTTCGCCCATCACGAAAGCGCGCCGGGCCAGCGTCTCGCGAAAGTAGTCGCGGTCCAGCACCTGCAGGCCGCGCGAGCGCAGCGCGTCGCAGACGACTTGCCCCTGAGGGTCGAACAGCGCCAGGTTCGCGTAGGCGGGGAATTCAGCATGCAGCCGTTCGAAATACCGCTGGCACTGCGGCTGCGGCAGCGTGCGCAGCTGCGGCATGCTGGCGATCGCGCCGAGCAGCTGCTCCGCCGCGTCGACCGCGCGGTTCTCGTGCGCAGCCAGCAGCGACGCCGCGAATTTCAGCTGCGTGCGCGTGTCGTCGGCCGCGGCGGTGGCCGAGCGCACATTGCTCCACGCGATGAGCGCGGCGATCGGCAGCAAGGCCACCGCCAGCACCACCAGCAAGCGCGCGCGCAAACTCAAGCTGCCGTGCATCGGCCCTCCCCTGGGCGCGAGTGTAGTCGCGCGCGGAAAGTCACCACGGCGGCAGCGATTCGTCCTTGAGCTGCCCGCGCAGCTCGGCGTAGTCGGGCACCACGCGGGCCACGGTGTCCCAGAACTTCGGGCTGTGGTCCATCACGCGCAGGTGCGCGAGCTCGTGCGCGACCACGTAGTCGATCACCGGCATGCGGAAGTGGATGAGCCGCCAGTTCAGGCGGATCGTGCCGTCCGAATGGGCCGTGCCCCAGCGGGTGCCGGCGTTCGACAGCGCCAGCTTGCGCCAGCTCACCCCGAGCTGCGCGGCGAAATGATCGAGCCGCCCTTCGAACACGTGGCGCGCCTGTTTCATCAGCCACGACTGCACCGCGTCGCGGATCTGCTCCGGCTCGGCGCGCTGCGGCAGGCTCACGCGCAGGAGGCGCGGCGGCCCGCCGGCGCCGGTGTCGAGCTGCGCGCCCGTGACGGTGGCATCGAGCGTCACATCCACCGCTTCGCCGAGGAATGGAAAGCGCGCGCCGTCGCGCCACTCGATGCGATTGGCTTCGATGCGGCGCTGGCGCTCCTGCGAATCGCCCAGCTTCTTCAGGATCCACGGGGTCTTGCTGCGCACGGCGGCGTCGACTTCGTACAGCGGCACCCATTTGGGCGCGCTGACGGTGAGCCCTTCGGGCCCGACGGAAAAGCCGATGTTGCGGCGGCGGCCGCGCTTGAACTCGAAGGCGACGATGGAGTCGCCGAGGATCGCCTCGCGGTTGGCGCGCGGATGGCGGAAGCAGGCGGGCTGCAGCAGTTCATCCAGCCGCGGCTCGGGCGTGGTGCGCGCGACGCCGGGCGGTTCGTCGCGCGACGGACGCGGCGGCTCCTTCGGCTGGGCCGGCGCCGGATCGATCGCGACCGACTCGAAAAAATCCAGCGTGAGCTGCAACAACCGGTGCATGGCGCGAGAGTTTAGCGGCCCGTCTCCCGCGGCCGTATGGCGCCAACGGACTAATGCAACCGCGCCGGGGCGCTAGGCCGCCTGCCGGTACGCCTCGGGGTCGAGCCGGTGCATCTCGGATTCGATCCACGCTTCGACTTCGCGCAGGATGTCATCGGGTTCGCGCCCCGCGGTCGAGATCGGCTTGCCGATCGACACGTCGACGACGCCCGGGACTTTCACGAACGCGCGCCGCGGCCAGCACTTGGCCGAAGCCACGGCGACCGGAATCACCGGCACGCCCACCTCCACCGCGAGGCGCGTGCCGCCGTGCTTGTAGGTGCCCTTCTGCCCGCGCGGAATGCGCGTGCCTTCGGGAAACATGATGATCCAGATGCCCTGCGCGAGCAGGCGCTTGCCCTGGTCCACCACCTTCGAGAACGCCTGCGTGCGCTGGCTGCGGTCGATGTGGATCATGTCCAGCCGCCCCATCGCCCAGCCGAAGAACGGGACGTACAGCAGCTCGCGCTTGAACACGAACGCGAGCGGGTGCGGCATCAGCAGCGGCATCAGGAAGGTCTCGAGCGTCGACTGGTGCTTGACGAGCAGGATGGCGGGGCTGGTCTCGCCCTGGGGGAGGTTCTCGAAGCCGGTCACGCGCCAGCGCACGCCGCAGATGACCCGCAGGCCGTGCATGCACAGCCACAGCCAGCCTTGCGCGAGCCGGTACATCGTGACGCTGCTCGCGAACAGCGAAGCGGCGATCATCATGATCGCCCACGGAACCACCGTGACGAGCGACCAGAGGGCGTGGATGAGCGAGCGCAGCGCGGCCATGCGTCAGCGCCTCAGGCCGGCTTCGCGCCCGCGTGCCTTGACGCGACCAGCCACTCGGTGAACGCGGCGAGGTCCTCATGCACGCGCGTGCCGGGCGGATACTCCGCCGGCAGCTGCCTGCCCTTCCATGCGGCGCCCTTGCCCGTGAGCACGAGGTGCGGCTCGCAGCCCGCGGCCGTGCCCGCCTGCAGGTCGCGCAGCCCGTCGCCGACGACGGGGATGCCCTTGAGGTCGACGCCGAAACGGTCGGCGATCTGCTCGAACAGGCCCGGGCTGGGCTTGCGGCAGCGGCAACCCTCGTCGGGCGTATGCGGGCAATAGAACACCGCGTCGATGCGCCCGCCGTGCGTGGACAGCATCTTGTGCATCTTGGCGTGCATCGCGTTGAGCGAGGCCACGTCGAAGAGCCCGCGGCCGAGGCCGGACTGGTTCGACGCGATCACGGTGTGCCAGCCCGCGTGGTTGAGCCGCGCGATCGCCTCGAGCGCGCCCGGCAGCGGCTGCCATTCCTCGGGCGACTTGATGTAGTCGTCGCTGTCGGCATTGATCGTGCCGTCGCGGTCGAGGATGACCAGTTTCATGCCGCCAGTTTAGACAGGTCCGCGACCCGGTTCATCGCGGCATGCAAGGTGGCGAGCAGGCCGAGCCGGTTGGCACGCAATTGCGCGTCTTCCGCGTTGACCATCACATCGTCGAAGAACTTGTCGACCGCGGTGCGCAGCCCGGCGAGCGTTTGCAGCGAAGCCGTGAAGTCGCCCGCACTGAACTGCGCATCGGCGCGTGCAGCGATGTCTTTCATCGCCGCGAACAGTGCTTGCTCGGCCGGTTCCTTGAGCAGCTTTTCATCGACGCGCGCATCGACCGCGCCCTCGGCCTTCTTCAGGATGTTGCCGATGCGCTTGTTCGCCGCCGCGAGCGCGGGCGCTTCGGGCAACGCCGCGAATGCGCGCACGGCGGCGAGACGCTTGGCGACATCGCCCAGGCGCTGCGGCTCGAGCGCCAGCACCGCGTCGACTTCCAGCGCGCTGTAGCCCTGCTCGCGCAGCATGCCGGCGAGGCGTTCGTAGATGAATTCGAGCAGCAGCAAGGGCGTATCGGGCGCCGCTTGCGGGAACAGGCCCAGCGACTCGCGCACCAGCGTGCCGATTGCCAGCGGCAGGTCCTTTTCCATCAGCATGCGCACGACGCCCAGCGCGTGGCGGCGCAGCGCGAACGGGTCCTTCTCGCCGGTGGGCAGCTGGCCGATGGCGAACAGGCCGGCGAGCGTCTCGAGCTTGTCGGCCAGCGCGACGACGGTGCCGACCGCGTTGCGCGGCAACGTGTCGCCCGCGAAGCGCGGCTTGTAATGGTCTTCGATCGCATCCGCGACGTCCGCGCCGAGCCCGTCGTTGAGCGCGTAGTAGCGCCCCATGGTGCCCTGCAGCTCCGGAAATTCGCCGACCATGTCCGTGAGCAGGTCGGCCTTGGCCAATTTCGCCGCGCGGTCCGCGTGCTGTGCGACGGTGTCGCTGCCCATCTGCGCGCCGATCACCCGCGCGATCGCGCGCACTCGCTCGACGCGCTCGCCCTGCGTGCCCAGCTTGTTGTGATAGACGACCTTCGCCAGGCCCGCCACGCGCGCGGCGAGCGGCTTCTTGCGGTCCTGGTCGAAGAAGAACTTGGCGTCCGCCAGGCGCGGGCGCACCACGCGCTCGTTGCCGCCGACGACGGCGCTCGCGTCCTGCGGATGGATGTTGCTCACGACGAGGAACTTGTTCGTGAGCTTGCCGCCGGCGTCCAGCAGCGGGAAATACTTCTGGTTCGCCTTCATCGTGAGGATGAGGCATTCCTGCGGGACTTCGAGGAACTGCGGTTCGAATTCGCACACGAGCACGTTCGGGCGTTCGACCAGCGCCGTGACTTCGTCGAGCAAGGCTGCGTCGTCGACCGGCGTGACGCCGCCGCCCGCTTTCGTCGCTGCCGCGGCAAGCTGCTGGCGGATTTGTTCGCGGCGTTTGTCGAAACTCGCGATGACCCTGCCCTCTTCGACCATCTGCGTCTCATACGAATCCGCATTGCCGATGGGAATGGGACTCTTGTTGCTCTCGAAGCGATGGCCCTCCGTGTCGCGCCCCGCTTGCAGGCCCAGCGCCGTGATCGGCACGACGTCGCTGCCGTGCAAGGCGACGAGCCGGTGCGCCGGGCGCACGAACTTCACGTCGGTCCAGCCGTCGGCGAGCTGGTACGTCATGACCTTCGGGATCGGCAGCCTGGCGATCGCGTCGGCGAGGGCCTTCTGCAAGCCTTCGGCCAGCGTCGCGCCCCTGGCCGTGCTTTCGTAGAACAGCGCTTCGGCCTTGCCATCGATCGCGCGCTTCAGTTGCGGCACGGCCGATGCGTCGGCGCCGAGCGACTGCAACTTCTTCACCAGTGCGGGCGTCGCTTGCCCGTTGGCATCGAGGCCGACCGAGACGGGCATGAGCTTTTGCGACAGCGGCCTGTCTGCCGCTTGCGACGCAACACCCGTGATGTGCACGCCCAGGCGGCGCGGCGATGCATACGGCGTCGCCTTCGATGGCGCCGTCGCGAGCCCTTGCGCCTTCAGCTGTTCGAACAACACGCCGGCGAACGACTCGCCGAGTTTCTTCAGCGCCTTCGGCGGCAGTTCCTCGACGAACAGCTCGACGAGGAGATTCCGGGTGTCGGGCATCGTCACGCCGCCTTCTTCTGCAGTTGCGCGACCCACTCGCGCGGCGCCATCGGGAAGCCGAGCCGCTCGCGGCTGTCGTAGTAGCTTTGCGCGACGCTGCGCGCGAGGTTGCGGATACGGCCGATGTACGCGGCGCGCTCCGTCACGCTGATGGCGCCGCGCGCATCGAGCAGGTTGAACGTGTGCGCGGCCTTGAGCACCTGCTCGTAGGCGGGCAGCGCGAGCTGCTGTTCCATCAGGTACTTCGCCTGCTTCTCGTGCGCGGAGAACGCGGTGAACAGGAACCCGGAATCGCTGTGCTCGAAGTTGTACGCCGATTGTTCCTTCTCGTTTTGCAGGTACACGTCGCCGTACGACATGTCGTTCGTCCACTTCAGGTCGTACACGTTCTCCACGCCCTGCAGGTACATCGCCAGGCGCTCGAGCCCATAGGTGATCTCGCCGGTGATCGGCTTGCAGTCGATGCCGCCGACCTGCTGGAAGTAGGTGAACTGCGTGACTTCCATGCCGTTCAGCCACACTTCCCAGCCCAGGCCCCACGCACCGAGCGTCGGGTTCTCCCAATCGTCTTCGACGAAGCGGATGTCGTTGCGCTTCAAGTCGAAGCCGAGCGCCTCGAGCGAGCCGAGGTACAGCTCGAGGATGTTCGCGGGCGCGGGCTTGAGAACCACCTGGTACTGGTAGTAGTGCTGCAGCCGGTTCGGGTTCTCGCCGTAGCGGCCGTCCTTCGGGCGGCGGCTGGGCTGCACGTACGCGGCCTTCCACGGCTCGGGACCGATCGCGCGCAGGAAGGTGGCGGTGTGCGACGTGCCCGCGCCCACTTCCATGTCGTAGGGCTGCAGGAGGGCGCAGCCCTGCCGGTCCCAATAGGACTGCAGGGTGAGGATGATTTGCTGGAAGGTGAGCATCGCGCGAAGCCGCGGGGAAACCGCCGATTTTACGGGCGCGCCTGCTCTCGCCTGCGAACGGCGCCCGCGCCGAGCGCAGCCAGCCCCACGATCCACAACGGCCACAGCCCGAGCCGCGACAGCCACGCGACGTACGGCGTGATCGTCGTGCGCCCCGCGACGTCGCCCGTGAGCACGCCGCGCGTGAGGCGCGGCAGCTGGCGCGTGACGTCGCCATGGTGGTCGACGATCGCGGTCGCGCCGGTGTTGGTGGCGCGGATCACCGGCCGGTCGAATTCGATCGCGCGCATGCGGCTGATCGCCAGGTGCTGGTCGATCGCGACGGTGTCGCCGAACCAGCCGATGTTGCTCATGTTGACGAGGATCGTCGGCGCGCGGCTGCGGTCGGCGAACTGCGCGGCGAGGTCTTCGCCGAAGAGGTCCTCGTAGCAGATGTTGGGCGACAGCCGCTCGCCGCGCCACTCGAACGGCGGCTGCACGATCGCGCCGCGGTTGAAGTCGCCCAGCGGGATGTTCATCAGGCGCACGAACCACTTGAACAGCGGCGGGATGAATTCGCCGAAAGGCACGAGGTGGTGCTTGTCGTAGCGATAGGGCTTCGCGCCCGGGGCGAGGCCGACGACCGAGTTCGAATAGCCTTCCTCGAAGTTGCCCAGCGGGATGCCGATCAGCGCGGCTTTCTGCCCGTCGCGGAACGGCGCGGCGATCGCGTCCTCGTAACCCGCGGGCAATTGCGCGGGCAGCAGCGGGATCGCGGTTTCGGGCGTGACCGTCAATGACGCGCGGCTGCCCTGCAACTGCCGCGCATACCAGTCGAGCGCGACGGGAATGCCGGTGCCGCCCTCGAACTTCTCGTCCTGCGGGATATTGCCTTGCAGGAGCGCGATCGACAGCTTGTGCCGCGCGGGCTCCTCCTGTCTCGAGGGGACGACGTTGCACACGACGAGCAGCACAACTGCGAACGCGGGTGCGGCCCACGACCTCCAGGAAGCGCGCACGGAGGGCCGGACCACGGCCGCCAGCCACCAGGAAAAGAACGCAGCCAGCGCGCCGATGCCGTAGACGCCGATGTACGGCGCGAGCGCGCTGAAGGGCCCGTCGACATGCGCGTACCCGCTCGCGCCCCACGGAAAACCGGTGAAGAAGCTCGCGCGCATCAGCTCGGCAACGAGCCAGGCGCCCGCGAACGAGACCGACTGCAAGGCGCCGCTGCGCCCGCGTGCGAACGAGGAGAGCGCCGCCGTGAGCGCGTAGTAGAGCGAGAGAAATCCGGCGAGCAGCAGGACCGCCGCGGCGGCCAGCGGCGCTGCGAGGCCGCCGTACACGTGCATCGACACGAACAGCCACCACCACGTGCCCGCGAGCCACGCCGTCGCGAAGAGCCACGCGAGCAGCGCGCATTCGCGCCAACCGGCTGCGCGCTGCACCAGCAGTGCGAGCGCCGCGAGCGACAACAGTTGCAGCCACCATTGCGGATGGCCGTTCCACGGCGCCGCGATCGAAGCGGCCTGCGCGATCCCCGCGACGATGGCGATGGCGAAAGGCGCGATGCGCACTAGCCGGCGCGCTCCGCGCCACGGGCCGGCGCGACCTTGAACCAGCGCACGGCGCCGCCCTTGGTGTGCATCACGATGAAGTCCAGGCCCGCGAGCTCGAAATGCTCGCCCCGGCGCGGCACGTGGCCCATCTCGTGCGCGATCAGCCCGCCGATCGTGTCGAAATCCTGTTCGGCATCGCTCGGCATCACGACCACGCCGAACGCCTCGGCCACGCGCTCGGGCGAAGTGTCGCCGCTCACCCGATAGGTGCGATCCGCCAGCCCGAAGATGTCGCCCTCGTCCTCGTCGATGTCGAACTCGTCCTCGATCTCGCCGACGATCTCCTCGAGCACGTCCTCGATCGTCACCAGGCCCGCGATGCGGCCGAACTCGTCGATCACGACCGCCAGGTGGTTGCGGTTGCCGCGGAACTCGCGCAGCAGGTCGTTGAGCCCCTTGCTTTCCGGGATGAACGACGCGGGCCGCAGCAGCGCGCGGATGTTCAGCTCCGGCGCGCGCTGCAGCTTGAGCAGGTCCTTCGCCAGCAGGATGCCGATGATGTTCTCGCGCTCGCGCTCGAACACCGGGAAGCGCGAGTGCGCGGTATCGATCACGGTCGCGAGGATTTCGTCCATCGTCGAGTCGATGTCGATCAGGTCCATGCGCGGCGCGGGCACCATCACGTCGCCGGCGGTGAGGTCCGCCATGCGGATCACGCCTTCGAGCATCACGCGCGACTCGGCGCCGATGACGTCGTTGTCCTCCGCGTCGGCGAGCGTTTCGATCAGCTCGGCCTTGCTGTCGGGGCCGGGGTGGATGAACTCCGCGATCTTCTGGAAGAAGGTGCGCTTGTCTTCCTTGTCGGAAGCGCGCGCTGGGTGCGGGTCGGACACGGCGGCTGGGCAGATGCGGTCGTTGGGGGATCGATAGGATAGCCCAAAGGCCGCGCGCGCTTGTGACGGCTACTGCGACGATTTGCTGCGCGCGTCGCGCACGCCTTCGCGCACTTCCTGCAGGCCGGCGAGGAACGCCCAGAAGCGCTTGGCCTGCTGCTTGAGCCGGTAGTCGGTCTGCGCGACCTGCTCTTCCACCATCTCAGCCATGCGCGTGTCGAACGTCGCGGGCGGCAGGCGCAGGTACGCCTCGGTTTCGCCGCCCGCACGCTCGAACGTCGCACCGGCCTTCGCGGCGATGTGGAGCATCGCGCGATTCTCGGACAGCGCGTGGATGAACAGCATGTCCACGCCTTCGTTGCGCGCGTGGATCGCGGCGCGCTCGAACAGGCGCGCGCCGTAGCCGCGGCCGCGCGCCTTCCTGAGCACCGACACGCCGAACTCCGCGCACGACGCGTGCTCGGGGTTTTCGGAATACGCCAGGTGCGCCATCGCGATCAGCTCGAGCCTGCGGTTGTAGATGCCGAACACATCGTCGCGTTCGAAGTCGATGTGCCCGACGTAGTGCTCGATCTGCGCGTCGCGCGCCGGGTAGCCGAAACGCAGGTAGCGGTCCTCTTCGTCCAGCGCTTCCAGGTGCGCAGCGATGCGCGCGCGGTGGCCCGGCCCCAGCGAGCGAATCGGGACGACGACGGGATTGTTGACGGCAGTGTTCGCAGTCATGCCCGCAATTTACGGGTATTCCCTAGGGATGCAACTCCAATGGGCATTCCGCGCCGCCCCGCAGGTAGTCGTACGTAGGCGAGCACGAACTAAACCGGCACGGCCGTCGTGGCCTTGACCCGATCGAGCACGAAGCTGGTCTTGCAGTCCTGCACCGACGGGTGGCGCAGCAGCGTCTCCATCATGAAACGGCTGTAGTGCGCCATGTCGCCCACCACGACGCGCAGCAGGTAGTCCATGTCGCCGGTGAGCGCGACGCACTCGACCACCTCGGGCCACGTTTGCACCGCGCCGCGGAACAGGTCCATCGGGTTGCGCTTGTGCGACTCGCTGTGCTTTTCCAGGCGCACGTTGAGGTACGCGGTCAGGCCGAGTCCGACCGTCTCGGGCTTGACGAGGGCGACGTAGCGGTCGATCACGCCCGAATCTTCGAGGCGCTTCACGCGGCGCAGCACCGCGCTGGCCGACAGGCCGACCTTCGCGCCGACCACGTCGTAGGTCTCGCGGCCGTTGGCCTGCAGGCGGCGCAGGATCGCCCTGTCGAGCTTGTCGAGTGTTTCAGCTTCTACCATGACGCAGGATTATTGCGCGAAGCAGCCCTCATGCGCCCCATGACGCGCGAATCGTGCCCGCGCCTGCGCGTACAGTGCCACGGATCGAATTGCGGAGACATTCCATGAACAAGGCCCTTCCCGAGAACGTCGCGCAGCAGGTGCAGCAGTGGGACAACCCGATGGGCACCGCCGGCTTCGAATTCATCGAGTACGCCGCGCCCGACCCGAAGGCGATGGGCGGGCTGTTCGAGCGCATGGGTTTCAAGGCGATCGCGCGCCACCGCCACAAGGACGTGGTCCTGTACCGGCAGGGCGGCATCAACTTCATCATCAACGCCGAGCCCGATTCGTTCGCGCAGCGCTTCGCGCGGCTGCACGGCCCGAGCATCTGCGCGATCGCGTTCCGCGTGCAGGACGCGAAGGCGGCATACGAGCGCGCGATCTCACTGGGCGCGTGGGGCTACGCGCAGCAGGCCGGTCCCGGCGAGTTGAACATCCCGGCGATCAAGGGCATCGGCGACTCGCTGATCTACCTGGTGGACCGCTGGCGCGGCAAGAACGGGGCGAAGGAAGGCGACATTGGCAACATCGGCTTCTACGACGTCGACTTCGAGCCGCTTCCGGGCATCGCCGCGCGCGACGCACTCGACCCCGCCGGCTTCGGGCTCACGTACATCGACCACCTCACGCACAACGTGCATCGCGGCCGCATGTCGGAGTGGAGCGACTTCTACGAACGCCTGTTCAACTTCCGCGAGATCCGCTACTTCGACATCGAGGGGCAGGCCACGGGCGTCAAGAGCAAGGCGATGACCAGCCCGTGCGGGATGATCCGCATCCCGATCAACGAGGAAGGCAACGAGAAGTCGGGCCAGATCCAGGAGTACCTGGACAAGTACCACGGCGAAGGCATCCAGCACATCGCGCTCGGTTCGACGAACCTGTACGACACCGTCGATTCGCTGCAGATGGCCGGCGTCAAGCTGCTCGACACGAGCGAGACGTACTACGAGCTGCTGCCCAGGCGCATCCCGAAGCTCGCGGAAGACATCGTGGCGCTGAAGCAGCGCAACATCCTCGTCGACGGCCAGCCGGGCGAACTGCTGCTGCAGATCTTCTCGGAGAACCAGCTCGGGCCGATCTTCTTCGAGTTCATCCAGCGCAAGGGCAACGAAGGCTTCGGCGAAGGCAACTTCAAGGCGCTGTTCGAGACGATGGAGCTCGACCAGATGCGCCGCGGCGTGCTGCAACCGGCGAAGGACTGATCGCGCGCGGCGCGGCCCTTCGCTACACTGCGCGGGTAACTCATCGTTACGCACGCCGCAAAGGAGGAAGGGGCCTATGGGATTCTTCATGAAGGAGCACGACATCTACGTCGGCTCCATGCTGGACGACCTGAACCTGCGCTTCGCGCCGCCGCAGGGTGGCAAGGAGCACTCCGGCGGGATCGACGAGATGGTCGAACTGCAAAAGGAGTTCCAGATCTTCAAGGACGGGCGCCCGTTCGCGACGAGCGTGACGTCGCTGCACATCGGCGGCGGCGCGAACCACGAGGCGAAGAACCGCTTCTACGCGTACCTGAAGTACTTGCGGCGCGAAACATCGAACGTCAAGGGCAAGGACGGTGACGCGGCGATCGTCGCCGCGCTCATCAAGGACCTCGCCGCGAAAAAGCCGTTGCCCGTTTACTTCAGCAACCACGACCTGCGCGAAAGCGCGGGCGTGATCATCAAGGACAAGGCGCGGCCGCTGTTCTACATGGACCAGGACTACCTGTGGATCTCGTTCCCGTCGGCGCCGCGCAGCGCCGATGGCGCAGCGAAGAAGGCTGCCAAGAAGAAGAAGTGAGCGGCGCGGCCGACCTCGCGCCGCTGCACGCGCGCATCGAGCGCTACTACAGCGCGAAGATCGAGCGGCACGGCCCCACGCCGCTGGGCGTCGACTGGTCGTGCGAGCCCACGCAGCACTTGCGTTTCGTGCAGTTGCTGCGCATCTGCGACTTCCACGCGCCGTTCTCGCTCGACGACTGGGGTTGCGGCTACGGCGCGCTGCTCGGGTTCATGGGCCGGCGCCATGTCGATGCCCCGTTCGATTACCTCGGGATCGACCTGTCCGCTTCGATGATCGGCCACGCGCAACGGCTGTGGCGCCGCAAGCCGGGCGCGGCATTCGTCGTCGGCGAACGCAGCCCGCGCGTTGCCGATCACGCCGTGGCGAGCGGCATCTTCAACGTGCGCATCGCCGAGCCGCTGCCGCTGTGGGAGCAGTTCGTTGCGCAGACCTTGCGCAACATGGCGCAGTCGACACGGATCTCGTTCGCCGTCAATTTCCTCGCGCCCTTGCGCGATGGCATGGACGGCAAGCCCGAGCTCTATCGGCCGGATGCGGCGCAGTGGATGGCGTTCTGCGAACGCGACCTGGGAATGCGGATGACGCTGTTGGACCGCTACGGCATGCGCGAGTTCACACTGCTCGCACGCCACTGACCATGCGGGCGCGCTCGAGCGCGACGCGGTAGATGGAAGCCCCGGTCACGGCGACGAGCGCTTCGGCCTGCGCGAAATCAGGCTTGGGGTCGAGCCCGAGCGCCGCGGCCGCCTCGCCGCGCGCGATGAAGCCGCGGCATTCGGCAATGCGCGTCGTGCGTGCACGCGACAGCCCGATCGCCTCGCTCGCGTACGAGAGGGCCGCCTCCCATTCTTCGAGCCGCAGTTTCGCTTCGGCGACAGAGGCGAGCAACTCGGGCTCGAATTCCCGGGCGGCGCCGGTCTCGCGCACGATCTTCAGCGCTGCGGTGCAGTCGCGGTCCGCGCTTGCGTGATCACCCGCGATCGCGGAGGCCATTCCGCCGTAGCCCAATGCGAACACCTGCACGTAAGGCGTGCCGTACTTCTCCGCGATCTTCGGCAGCTCGCGCGCGTGACTCGCCGCCAGCTCCGCGTCCTGCAGCACCCAGGCGAGATCGACGAATCCGATGTGCGACATGCCGGGCACGGGAGGCTCGCGCGATGTGGCCTCGCGTTCGAGCAGCTCGTCGAGGCAGGCGCGCGCCTCGCCGGTGCGGCCCATGCGTGCGAGCAGCCGCGCGCGCAGCGACAACGCCCACAGCTCGATCGAGAAACCGAAGAACGCGCGCTCGAACGGTTGCACGTGCTGCATGTCGCGGCGCGCGATGTCGTTGCATTCGAGCGCCTCTTGCAGCAGGCCGGCCCACGAGTAGGCCTGGCACAGCGACGTGTGGGCGACACACACCCGGCCGGGA
>DATBPW010000366.1:0-3339 GCA_036561125.1 Ramlibacter sp.
TCGAGCCTGCGCAGCGGGCGCACCGTGCTCGAAAACCTCGGCTTCGCGCCTGGCGAAGCCCGGCGCCAGGCGATGCGCTTCCGGCGCCACAACCTGCAGCTGTTCGAACAGATGTACCCGCACTACAAGGACCGCAGCAAGCTGATCGCCGTGGTCAAGCAGGGGCGCCGGCAGTTCGAGGAGCAGATGGCGCAGGAGCGCGCCGAACAGGAGCAGCGCCGGCGCGAGCAGGGCACGCAGCCGCGCGACTGGTGATCCGCGGTTGCGCGATCCGCTTAGGGCCCTTAAGCAATCTGCCTACAGCACCCCGCGGCGGCCGTGGTCTGATCCACGCAAGGCGCGCAAGGATGTCGAAGGGAGATGCGAATGGGCGAGCTCGCGGAGGGCGGCGCGGAATTCGCGGCCGCCGAAACAGCGGACGAAATGCCGGAGCTGGTCAACCGGCTGGCGCAGGAGCTTGCCCAGTTGCAGCGCGTCGTTGCCGACTCGCAGCGCAAGCTCGCGACCACGACGCGCTCGCTCGAGAAGCGCTCGCACGAGCTGATGGAGGCGCGCGCCGCGCTCACGCTGCTGCAGTCGACGCTGGACGCGGCGCAGGACGGGATGCTCGCGATGGGCTACTTCGGCCGGGCGATCCATTTCAACGCGCGCTTCGTCGACATCTGGGGCATCCCGCCGCACAAGGCCGCGACGCTCAACGACGCGGCGCTGCTCGCGCTGCAGCTCACGCAGGTCAAGGACCCGGCGCGCTTCCTCGACTTCGTGCAGGCGCGCCGCGCGCGCCCGGAAGAAGACCGCTGCCAGATGTTCGAGATGACCGACGGGCGCCTGCTCGAGTGCCGCGTGCTGCCGCAACGCGTGCGTGGACGCCGCATCGGCTCGATCACATGCTTTCGCGACGTGACCGAGCACGACCGGCTCGAACGCCTGGTGACCATTCTCGAAACGGAGCTGCCCGAGCGCGTCGCCGACGCCCGGGCGACGATCATCTGAGCGCTCAGCAGCGCTCGAGGACGACCGCGATCCCCTGCCCCACGCCGATGCACATCGTGCACAGCGCGTAGCGCCCGCCGGTGCGGTGCAACTGGCTGACCGCGGTGGTCGCCAGCCGCGCACCGGACGCGCCGAGCGGATGGCCCAGCGCGATCGCGCCGCCGTTCGGGTTCACGCGCGGATCGTCGTCCTTCAGCCCGAGCAGGCGCAGCACGGCGAGCCCTTGCGCCGCGAAGGCTTCATTGAGCTCGATGACGTCGACCTGGTCGAGCTTGATCCCCGTGAGCTCCAGCACCTTCTGCGTCGCCGGCGCGGGGCCGATGCCCATCACGCGCGGCGCCACGCCGGCCACCGCCATGCCGACGATCCGCGCCCGCGGCGTGAGGCCATGGCGCGACGCCGTTGCCTCGTCGGCGACGATCAGCGCGCACGCGCCGTCGTTCACGCCGCTCGCGTTGCCCGCAGTCACGGTGCCGTCCGCGCGCACGACGCCCTTGAGCTTCGCCAGCGACTCCATCGATGTTTCGCGCGGATGCTCGTCGCGGTCGACGACGGTCGATTCGCCCTTGCGGCCCGCGATCGTCACGGGCGTGATCTCGCCCGCGAAGAAGCCGGCCTGCTGCGCGGCGAGCGCCTTGGTTTGCGATGCGAGCGCCATGCGGTCCTGCGCCTCGCGCTCGATGCGGTATTCGGACGCGACGTTTTCCGCCGTCTCGGGCATCGAGTCGGTGCCGTACTGTTCCTTCATCAGCTTGTTGACGAAGCGCCAGCCGATCGTCGTGTCGTATACGGCGTTGTTGCGCGAGAACGCGCTGTCGGCCTTGGGCATCACGAACGGCGCGCGGCTCATGCTCTCGACACCGCCCGCGATCACGAGGCCCGCTTCACCGGCCTTGATCGCGCGCGCCGCGGTGCCCACGGCATCGAGCCCCGAGCCGCACAGGCGGTTGATCGTCGCGCCCGGCACCTCGACGGGCAGCCCCGCGAGCAGCGCGGCCATGCGCGCGACGTTGCGGTTGTCCTCGCCGGCCTGGTTGGCGCAGCCGTAGAGCACGTCGCCCACCGCCTGCCAGTCGACCTTGGGATTGCGCTGCATCAGTGCCTTGATCGGGATCGCTGCGAGGTCGTCGGTGCGCACGGATGACAGCGCGCCGCCGTAGCGCCCGAATGGCGTGCGGATCGCGTCGCAGATGAAGGCTTGCCGGGTCATGGGGGGGTTCCTGTTCGAGTTGCACATGGCCAACGCCGCCAGTTTAGTCACGCCATTGGGCCCGTGCTACGCTGGGTGAATGTTCAATCCGTCGCAGGAAGACGTGCGCCGCTTCTTCTGCGGCGTGCTCGCGAAGTCGCGCGCCGGCCAGCCGATGGATGCGCTCGAGACGCTCGCGTCGCAGTGGCTGGCCGAGCACCCGGAATACGCGGACGAGCTGGGCGACGTCGATGCGGCGCTCGCGCGCACCTACGACGGCAGCGACGGCCGCACCAACCCGTTCCTGCATTTGTCGATGCACCTGTCGATCAGCGAGCAGTGCTCGATCGACCAGCCGCGCGGCATCCGGCAAGCGGTCGAACTGCTCGCGGCGCGGCGCGATTCGCTGCACCAGGCGCAGCACGAGACGATGGAATGCCTCGGGCAGATGCTGTGGGAAAGCCAGCGCTCGGGCCGCCCGCCGGACGGGGCGGCTTACGTCGAGTGCGTGCAGCGGCGCGCGACGAAGTAAAGGCCACTGCAACAGCCGGACGCAGAAGTCGCAGAAGATCCGCAGAAGAACTCAGAAAAAGAAAAAGCCGCAGGGGGTTCTGCGGCTTCTGCGTGAATTCTGCGACTTCTGCCGCGTCAGTCGTGGTGGAAGCGGCTCTCCGGCACGACCTTCAGTTCGGAGTCGAGCGAGCCGATGTAGTCCGCCAGTTCCTTGAGTTCAGGGTTGCTGAACTGGCCGGCCATCGCGCCCATGATCGGGTTGGCACGGCCGAAGGTGGGGTTGCTCTTCGTCTTGTATTCCTTCAGCGCGACGAACAGGTAGTCGGCGTGCTGGCCCGCAAGCTTCGGGTAGCTCGCGTCGATCGGCTTTGAGAAGTTGGTGCCGTGGCACGACATGCAGTTTGCCTTCTTCAGCAGCGCGTCCACCGTCGCATCGGGCTGGTGCGTCGGCTGGTCGGGCAGCTTGGTCTCGCCACCGAGTTTGGAGTAGTACTCCGCGATGTCGTTGATGTCCTGATCCGACAGCGAAGCGGCGATCGCGCGCATCGTCGGGAACCTGCGGTCGCCGTTCTTGTACGCCGTCAGCGCCGCGGCGATGTACTTCGCGTTCTGGCCGGCGATCATCGGCACGTGGTAGACCTCGG
>DATBPW010000367.1:0-1613 GCA_036561125.1 Ramlibacter sp.
GCCGTCGTACCAGAGGCACACGGTGTTCTTGCTGGTCATTGCCGTCTTCTCCTTTCGGGAATCTTCATCGAGGTTCACGCCGAAGCGACTGCCTTCGCCACCGCCGCACCGAAAGCCTTGCACCCGGTCGTGCCGCCGAGATCGCGCGTGCGTGTTGCGGGGTTGTCGAGCACCGCGTCGACCGCCGCCTGCATCGCATCGCCCGCTTGCTGGAACGCCGCGTTGCGGCGGTGGTCGCCGATCCAGCGGATCATCATCGCCACCGACAGGATCATCGACGTCGGGTTCGCGACGTCCTGGCCCGCGATCGTCGGCGCCGAGCCGTGCTGGGCCTGCGCGCAGCACAGCGTGTCGCTCGCCATCACCGAGCCCGCGAGGCCGAGGCTGCCCGAGAGTTCGCTGGCCAGATCCGACAGGATGTCGCCGTAGAAATTGGTCGCGACGATCACGTCGAAGCGCTCCGGCTCGCGCACCAGGTGCGCCGTCGATGCATCGACGAGCAGGTCGTCCAGCTGCACTTGCGGAAACTCCCTGGCGACGTGGCGCACCGCTTCGAGGAACAGGCCGTCGGTCATGTGAAAGCTGTTGGCCTTGTGGATCGCCGTCACCTTCCTGCGGCGCGTCATCGCCAGCTCGAACGCGCGGCGCGCGATGCGTTCGCTGCAGTGGCGCGTGATCTTGCGCGTGGACAACGCCATGTCGGGACTGGGCATCACCTCGCCCCAGCCGCGCGCCATGTTGCGGTCGGGATAGAAACCTTCCGTCGCCTCGCGCATGATCACCAGGTCCATCTTGCGGCCGGGCCGCATGTTCGATGTGATGGAATCGCGCGTGCGCGCGGGCCGGACGTTCGCATACAGGTCGAGCCCGATGCGAAAGCCCGCGGAGACATTGCGGCCGCCCTTCTCGGGCGCGGGATAGTCGGCGTGCGACTGCGTGCCGAGGATCACGCCGTCGTACGCCTTCGCGCGCTCGAGCACTTCGTCGCGCAGCGTGGTGCCGTGCTGGCGCAGGCTGTCGAAGCCGACCGACTCGTAGTCGAACGCCAGCTCGAGCCCGAAGCGCGCGTCCGCCACCTTCAGCACATCCATGGAAGCGGCCACGATCTCCGGCCCGATGCCATCGCACGGCAAGATCATGATCTTCACGGTGTAATCCTTTCTGTGGCGGTGTCGGGGTAAATCTCTAGAAGGCGCGCGCGTTACGATACAACGGTCCAGAACAGGAGACCTCCCGATGAAAAGATCCACTCTCATCCGCCTGCTGGCGACCACATGCCTGGGCCTCGCCGGCGTGCTGGCGCACGCGGACGACGCGGCCAACTTCCCCACCAAGACGCTGACGCTCATCGTGCCGTATGCGCCCGGCGGCAGCAGCGACACGCGCGCGCGCATGCTCGCGGCGAAGATGTCGAAGACCCTCGGCCAGACCGTCATCGTCGAGAACAAGGCGGGCGGCGGCGGCAACATCGGCACCAACATGATCGCCAAGGCGCCGCCGGACGGCTACACGTTCGGCATCGGCAACTTCGCGCCGCTCGCGGTCAATAAGGCCATGATGCCCGCCGTGCCGTTCGACGCGGAGAAGGACCTCGCGCCCATCATCCTGATCGA
>DATBPW010000368.1:0-5751 GCA_036561125.1 Ramlibacter sp.
GTGCTCATCGCGATCGCGTGGCTGCTGCTGCGATCGCACTAGGAGGGCCGTTCCATGGAAAACCTCGACGTCACCGTGCTGCGCGCGTTGCGCGACTGGCGCGCGGCCGGCAAGCGGGCGTTGCTCGCGACGGTGGTGCGCACGTGGGGTTCGTCGCCGCGGCCGACGGGCTCGATCATGGCGCTCGGCGAAGACGGCGCGGTGGTCGGCTCGGTGTCGGGCGGCTGCATCGAAGACGATTTGATCTACCGGTTCGCGCGCACGGACAAGATTCCCTCGGGGCCGCCGGGCTTCGTCAAGTACGGGATCACCGCCGACGAGGCGCATCGCTTCGGCTTGCCGTGCGGCGGCACGCTTGAACTGCTGCTCGAATACGACCCCGATGCGAAGCTGCTGGCCGAGCTCGTGACCGCGCTCGAAGCGGGCCGCCTGATGCGACGGACAACGCGCCTCGCGGATGGCGTGGTCACGCTCGAAGAAGCGCACGCGCCGCAGGAACTGGAGATCGACGATGCGCAACTCGCCAACACCTTCGGCCCGGAGTTCCGCATGCTGTTGATCGGCGCAGGACAACTGACCGAATACCTGGCGACGATGGCGCTGTTCTGCGGCTTCTCGGTGACGGTGTGCGACCCGCGCGAGGAGTACCGCGGCGCATGGAGCGTGGCCGGCGCGAAGGTGCTGGCCGACATGCCCGACGACGTCGTCACCGCGTTCAGGCCCGACCGGCGCAGCTGCGTGGTGGCGCTCACGCACGACCCCAAGCTCGACGACCTCGCGTTGCTCGAAGCGATGAAGACCGACGCGTTCTACGTCGGCGCGATCGGCAGCCGGCGCAACAACGCGGCGCGCCACGAGCGCATGCAGGAACACTTTGGCATGACGGACGCCGAGCTGAAGCGGCTGCGCGGCCCGATCGGCATCTACGTGGGCAGCAAGACGCCGCCGGAGATCGCCGTGAGCATCATGGCGGAGATCCTCGCGGTGAAGAACGGCGTCGCGCTGCCGCGCGACATGGAAGTGGCGCAGGCGAAGAACCTGCGCGCCGAGCCGGCCGGACGAGCGGATGTCTGCGCCACCTGAACGGTTTCGCGAATTTGCTATCGTTCGCCCCATGAAGACCGCCCCGCTTATCGCCCTGTTCGCCGCTGCCGCGCTGCTCTCGGCCTGCAGCAAGGAATCCGCCGCACCCGCGGCACCTGCCGCCGCTGCGGCGCCTGCATCGACATCGACGCAGTCCTCCGGCGCCGCGCCTGCGCCTGCCGCGCAGTCGTCGCAGGTGTCCATCGACACCATCGAGAAGGATGCGCAGGGCTTCCAGGTCGGCCCGTCGATGGCGGCGCGCGTCGTCTACGTGTTCTTCGATCCGCAGTGCCCGCATTGCAGCGCGCTGTGGTACGCCGCGAAGCCGCTCAAGACGCAGGCGCGCTTCGTGTGGATCCCGGTGCGGCTGCTCAACGACACGAGCGAGACGCAAGGCGCCGCGATCCTCGCCGCCAAGGAGCCGGCCGAAGCGATGGACCAGCACGAGGCGTCGCTGATGGACCACAAGGGCGGCATCAAGCCGGAAGGCAAGCTCGATGCCACGGAGGCCGCGGTCAAGAAGAACACCGAGCTGTTCACGCGCTACCAGTTCTCGTCGGTGCCGACGCTCGTGACGAAGAACGCGCAGACCGGCGCGGTCGTCACGCACGAAGGCGCGCTGCCCACGCCCGAACTCGCCGCGTTCCTGGGCGTGCCGTCGACGGAGAAGTGACATCGCGCGGCCCGCAGGCCAAGTGATGTCACCCCGGCGCAGGCCGGGGCTGTGCCCTGTCATTGCGGCCTTGAGCCGCAATCCAGTGTCTATGCTTCGCGGTTGGTTGACGTCCGCGCGCTCGCGTCAGGCGATATCCGGTGAGGCCTCATGGGATCCCGCAGGACGCTCGCGCGTCCTGTTCCCGCCGACCTCTTGAGCCGCCGCGGCTAGCGCGGTCGAACTCACTGCGAGATTGGCAGAGCCAATCTCTCCGTTCAAACATTCGCCCGCGAGTCAGTTCACGAGGCGCGGCGCGGCTTCGCCGCTACCCGCTTTGCGCCACGGCGGCTCCGGTCGGCGGCGCGATCCAAATCGGCCTCACCGGACATCGCCTGCCGCGAGACAGTCATCGCGCGTGTGTTGTCACCCCGGCGCAGGCCGGGGTCGTCGGCGATGGATGCGGCGCGCGTGAACCATCGCCAACGATCCCGGCCTTCGCCGGGTGACAGTGCGACAACAATGCTTGTCTCGCGACAGGTGGCATCCGGTGAGGCCGATTTCGGCAACGCCAGCGACCGGGGCTGCCGCGGCGTCAGCGCCGGAGCATCGAAGATGCGAGAGCGCCTTGTGAACTGACTCGCGGGCGAATGTCTGAACGGAGAGATTGGCTTCGCCAATCTCGCAGTGAGTTCGACCGCGCAGCCGCGGCGGCCCAAGAGGTCGATGGGAACAGGACGCGCCAGCGTCCTGCGGTGCCGTATGAGGCCTCGCCGGATGTCACCTGGCGCGAGCGCACGGGCGACAAAGATAATTGCTGGGAACACAAACGCCACGACCCCGGCCTGCGCCGGGGTGACAAGGTCAGAACATCTCCTGCCCATCGTCGTCCGCCGCCGGCAACGGCGTCGACTTCGCCAGCGCCATCCACACGCCGAACGGCAAACCGCTGCGCTGTTTGCGGGGCGCGGCGCGTGCGACGACCAGGCGCGCGCCCTCGAGGATCATCACGCCGCATTCGGCGGGGATCTCTTGCGGCTGCGCGATCGGCCGCCCGCGCGCGTCGCTCCCGAGCACGTACCAGCATTCGCCGAGGTCGAGATACGCGGCGCGCTTCGATTCGTTGCGCAGGTCCGAGAGCAGGTCGGCGCGGCGCACCTTCACCTCATGCACGACGGGGTCGACGTAGGTAGCGACGGATGTGTTGCGGATGGAGAAGACGTCGGGGCGCGCCATGCACCAGCGCAGCGGCTTGCCGTCGCCCTGGGCCGCGGGCACCTGCGCGCGCAGCGACAGCCCGCGCCACGCGACGCGGCCGGCGCGGCCCATCTCCTGCGCGACGCGCTCGACGAGCGATTCGTGCGACGAGAACGCGCTGCGGTTCGATGCGAGCGCGGACGCGAGCAGCTGCACGCCGGCGTCGGTGACGCGCAGCGACTCGTGGCCGGTGGGCGCATGCACGCGATGCAGCAGTCCGGCGGCGAGCAGTTCGATTTCGAGCGGGTCCTGGCACGGCCACCCGGCTGAGCGGTAGATCTCGCGCAGCCGGCGCGCGTGCGCCTTGCCGATGGCGGGCTGCGTCGGGATCGGCTGCGGTGCGGTCATGCGCGAAAGACTTCAGGCGGCGTTGCAGTTTAGCGTTTCGTAGGCATGCTCCCACGGCGAAAGGCGCGGCGCACTGATCGAACGGCTGAACCGGCGAACCACAATGGCGGGATGGTCGAAAACGCCATGTATGGCATCACCGCCGTCCGCTTCGCGGGCGCCCAGGTCGTCGAAGCGATGATGGGGCTGATCGACACATCGCACTCGCGTTGGGACTTGCGCCCGGCGCCGACTCGCGCGACCGAAGTGGTCGACCGCCTCGTCGAAGGCGACACCGTGATCAGCCTGTTCGCCGACGACGAGGGCCACCTGCGGCCCGGCCCCGAAGTGAAGGTGGACGTGCTGCCCGAGGGAACGGAAGCGCTCGCGCTCGCCGAAGAAAAACCGGGGCGAAGCCTGAAGGACCTGCCCCGGTTTTGAAACAGCCGCGAATCGCCGCGGCCGCGTCCCTTAGAAGGTGTACTTCATGCCGACGCTGGCGCCTTGCAGCTTGCCGCCGGCCCAGCAATGCGGCGCGCCGCCGTTGGGATCGAAGCCCGACGTGTCCGGGTTCGATGCATCGTGGCAATCGGTCGTCACGCTGCGGCCGCCGGCGCCGAGGTCGTAGTGCGCGTCCTTGTGGTTGCGCGTCGTCGCGTAGTCCACGTACCACTGGAAGTTCTTGTCGACCTGGTGCTTCCATGCGACCGTCAGCATGTTGGAGCTGTTGTCGGGATTCGCGCCGCCGTCGGTGTTGTGCGTGCCCGGGTCGCCCGGCGTGCGGCCGGCGTGGGCCCAGCCGAAGTGCAGGCTGTCCTGCGGGCCGACGGCCTGGCTGATCGCGAGCCAGGTTCCGTTGCGCTGGCGCTCGTTCTGGTACGACAGGTAGTCCGGCACGCCGCGCCGCAGGCGTTCGTAGATGGCGTTGATCGTCGTGCCCGTCGCGGCGAAGCGATATTGCCCGCCGATCTTCGCGGCCGACTCGTCGGCCACGTCGTTGGGGTCGAACGTGGGCAGGTCGCCCGTGCGATTGACCTTGCTGTGCCGTTCGTAAGCCGCGGTCAGGTACAGGTTGGGCATCGCGTACGCACCGCTCACGCTGAACACGCTGCCGAACGAGCCGTCGTTACAGGCGGCAGGCCCCCCGCCGCTGCCGGGGATGTTGCCGCCGGCGCAATCGCCCTCGCCCGATGGGATGTTGCTGCTGTCGTTCGCGCGATTCTGCCCCGGTGACCACAAGGCCGCGAAGCTGAAGCCACCCCATTTCGGCGACTCGTACCAGATCGAGTGCGTCAGGCGCGTGCCGAACTCCACGCGGTTGTCGCCGCCCGAGTTGCCCATGATCACCTGGTAGTCGCCCCACATGCCGCTGAACGGGTTCATCCGCCCCGTCGAGTTCTTGTACGGCGCGTCGCTCTTGCCGATCTTGACCGCGCCCCAGGCCGGCGAGGCCAGGCCGACGTAGCTGTTGCGCGAGGTCAGCGCGCCTTTGACGACGTTGCTCTGGTTGCTGTTCGTGTCGGCGCTGCCCGAGTTCGACGACACGTCGATCTGCGTTTCGAGTTGCCACACGAAGCGCGCGGGGAAGCTGCCCAACGCCTGGAAGCCACGCAGGCCCACGAACGAGCTGTTGCTCGAGATGTCGGCCATCCACCCGCCGTTGCCGGGCGGCGTGCTGCCGTCGGGCAGCGACATCCCCGAGAGGCCCTTCGTCGCCGTGTCGAGCGACAGGTCGAGGTTGCCGTATACCTGGATCTCGCCGCCGCGCGTGAGGAAGTGCACGCCGTCGCCGGGCTTGCGCTCGAGGAAGCTGCCGCCCGATGACGGCGCTGCCGCCGGCGCCGCTTGCGCTTTCGACATGTTGTCCACCTGCGCCTTGAGCGCATCGATCTGCCGCTGCAGCATCTCGATCTGCTGCTTCATGTCCTGCGAGCTTTGCGCGCCCGCCATCCCCGGCACGCCGCACGCCATCGCGCAGGCCAATGCCACCAGTCGCTTCTTCATCCACGTCTCCTTGGGTTATGCACGCCCCACTCGCGCGAGGGCGCTTCGCGTCCAGCGCCGGTGTACGACTTTGGCTCGACTACGCAGCTTGACCGTAGTCAAGAAGTCGGGTTTGCGAGTGGATGCTGTGATCGTGGACACATGCAATCCGCAGCCTTTGGACCACAAGTGCGGTCAGCCCCAGATCAGCTTGGGCGCTTGCCGAACGCGAGCAGTCCTGTCGCGAGCGCAGTGCCGCAGACGATCACGCCGCCGCAGATCAGCATCCAGTGCGTGACCGCCTCGTGCAGGAATGCGGCGCCGTAGATCACCGCGAACACCGGCACGACGAACGTCACCGCGAGTGCGCGCGCCGGCCCGGCTTCCTCGATCAAGCGGAAGTACAGGATGTACGCGACGCCCGTGCACAGCACGCCGACGACGACGAG
>DATBPW010000369.1:0-3171 GCA_036561125.1 Ramlibacter sp.
AAGCTCGGCCGGCGGCGCGCGCGACGACGAAAGGGTGTCCATCGCGATCAACGCCGACAGCATTGCGACGTGGGCTTTGCCAGCGCTCGGCGACCTCGTGCTGCAGGGCCTGCCCTTCGAGATCATTGCCGACGACCAGGATTTCACGCAGGAGTGGTTGCGCGAAGGCTCCGTCCTCGGCTGCGTCACCACGCTCAAGCAGGCGCTGCGCGGCTGCCGGATGGTGCCGCTCGGCGCGATGGGCTACGTCGCGATCGCGCAGCCGAGATACGCACGCGAACACTTGCCGCGCGGCCTGGGCCCGCACAATTTCCGCGATGTCACGTTCATCGCGTTCAACCGCAAGGACGACATGCAGGCCGACTTCGTCGCGAAGGTGTGCGGCCTGAAGCGCGTGTCGCTCAACCAGGTGTTCGTCCCGAGCTCCGAAGGGCAGGTGCGCGCCGTGCTCTCAGGCTGGGGCGTCAGCGTCGTGCCGGAACTGCTCGTGCGCGGCCTGATGGAACAGGGGCGACTGGTAGAGGTCGGCAACGGGCATCGCATGCACGTGCAGCTGTTCTGGCACTGCTGGAACCTGGAAAGCGAAGTGCTCGATGCGTTGACGGCGGCGATCACGCGCGCCGCGCGAGCCTCGCTCGGGCCGGGGGCGTGAACGGTCAGTCGCGCGCGAGCAGGGTTTCGCGCAGCGCCTGCGCCTTCGCTTCGTCGAAGGCGCCTTCGGCGCGGGCGAGCACGTGGCCGTCGCGGTCGACGACGAGCACGGCCGCGTGCTCGGTGCCGGACACGCCGGCCGCGCGCGCGAAAGCTTCCCGATTCGTGAACACCGGCGCGAGCCGGGCCCGCTCGGCCTGCTGCGGATAGCGCGCGAGCAGTTTTTGTTCGACTTCACTGCGGGCGGTGTCGCTGCCCGGGTCGTTCACGACGGAGAGCCGGAACCACGGGATCGCGGAATTCGCGTCGAGGCTCATGCCGCGGATCCAGCTCTGGACTTCGTCGCGCTGGTGCCGCGTATAGGCCACGAGCGCCAGCGAGCGTTCGGCCGGCAACTGGCTGGGGAGCACGAGCGGTTGCTGGTCCAGTCGCTTGGCCGTGAACTTCGGCAAGCGGCCCATCAGGTTCGTTTCGTCGGGGCTTGCGATGGCCAGGCCCAAGGCAACGCCGGCTGCGGCGAGCCACGCGAAGGTCGGGGTCCAGCTTGTTCTTTTCATCGTGGCCTCCATACGCGAGTCAGTGTTCCACACGGGCACACCGGGCATCACATCGCGCATGTAAAGAGCTCGCGGCAGATGTTGGTGGACGTAACGCTTCACGGGCATGTGCCACGCAAGATACGCGCCGGTTCCTCACCGCGAATTGAGATCGATCACGAGTTGTTCACGGAAGCCGTCCTGTTCTCCCTTGGCGGCGTAGCCCAGTGTGTTCGCGATCACACGGCAACCATGCTCGACGTAGTCGTGCTGGCAATGCAGGTGGCCGTGGAACCACCACTGCGCGCGATCGAGCCAGCCGTCGAGCGAGTTGCAGAACCCTGCGGTGCCCGGCGTCAGGCCGTAGCGCGGGTCGGCACTGCGCAAACTCGGGGCGAAGTGCGTCACGACGGCCGTGATGCCGCCAAATGGTGCGTCGAGCGCGTCGCGCAACCATGCTTCGCACACGAGCGCCTGCTCGCGCCAGCCGTCGGCGAGCCACGGCTGGCCGTTGCGTGTCGAATGCGTCTTCTGCAGGTAGAAGTTCGCTGCGCGATACGCTTTTGCCCGCTTGCGCTCGACGCGCTCAGGCGATGCGCGATCGTGCTCGGTGACCAGCGCATCGAAGTCGGCCCACAAGGTGGTCCCGACGAAGCGCACGCCGCCGATGACGAGTGTTTCGCGTTCGAGCCAGGTGATGCCGAGGCGCTCGCACGTCTCGCGCAGGCGAGCGTGCGCCTCGTCGAAATCGAGGTTGTCGTATTCGTGGTTGCCGGGCACGAACAGCACCGGGCACGGCCAGCCGTGGCGCGGCGAAAAGCGCGCCAGGCCGAAGTCGTCATCGGCGAGCCGGCTGCCGCGCTGGTACGAACCCACGTCGCCGGCGAGGATGAGCAGGTCGGCGTCGGGTGCGGGTGTCGGCCGGAACCATGGATTGCTTTCCAGGTGCAGGTCCGACATCAGCTGGATCTTCATCCGCGCATTGTGCGGGCGCCGCGCGTTTCGATGGCCGATGATCAGGGGCGCGAGCCGAACGCCTTCTGCGCGGAGGCCGCGATCGCGAGCCGCAACCACGCGTGCTCGCTGCGCTGTCCCTGGCGACGGTGCCACAGCGCATCGACGTGGACCGGAGGCACATCGAAGGGCAGCTCGCGCAGGACGAGCTCGTCGGCGATACCCGTCACGCGCACGAAATGGCTGGGCAGGACCGTGAGCAGGTCGGAATTGGAAACCACGCGCCCGGCCGTGAAGAACTGGTTGACCGTGAGCACGACGCGGCGTTTCAAACCCATCGACGCCAGCGCTTCGTCGACGAAGCCGAACGGCCGTCCGGAAAAACTCACCAGCAGGTGGTGCGCGGCGCAATAGCGCTTGAGCGTCATCGGGCCGCGTGCGAGCGGATGGCCCTGGCGCATCACGCACACGTACTTGCCGTCGTACAGCCGCAGGTAATCGAACGCAGCCATGCCGCCTTGCTGCGCCTGGGCCGTGAGGTCGGCGAGCACGGCCGGGAAGAATCCCACGGCGAGATCGACCTGCCCTTCGTCGAGCAGGCGTCGCGGGTCGCGCGTCGTGAGCGGCAGGACGCGCACCGACACGCCGGGTGCGTCACGCTCGATGATCTCCACCATGCCGGGCATGAGCTCGGCGCCGGTGGCGTCGGCCATCGCCAGCACGAAGGTGTTCCTGGCTTCCGATGCGACGAAATCGCCGGGCGTGATCGAGGCCTCGAGCTGCTGCAGCGCGTCGGCGATCGCCGGCCACAGCGCGAGCGCTCGCGGCGTCGGCTCGACACCGTAGCCGCTGCGCGTGACGAGCCGGTCGCCCAAGGCGTCGCGCAAGCGGTTCAGGGCGTTGCTCACGGCCGGTTGCGTCATCGACAGGTTGCGCGCGGCCCGCGTCAGGTTGCGTTCCGCCATCACCTGGTCGAACACCCGCAGCAGGTTCAGGTCGAGCGTGCGGAAGTTTGCCGGCTTCATATGAT
>DATBPW010000370.1:0-10021 GCA_036561125.1 Ramlibacter sp.
ATGCCCGGGCAGCGCCAGCGGCTCCAGGCCCAGCGCGTGCAGCAACTCGATCCACAGGTCGATGTAGCAGTTCTTTTCCGGCCAATCGGCTTGGGGCGAGTGCAGCGAGTGCGAGTTGTGCGCGCGGGCGTCGACGCCGTCGATGACGCGCACGCGGGTCATGGCCACAGCAGCGCGCGCACGTCCTGCGGCCACTCGCGCGTGTCGAAGCCGTGCGTGTTGATGAGCGCCAGGGCCACGCGTTCCAGGCCGAAACCGAGGCAGGCCGTGTTCGCAATCGCGCCGTCGCTCGTGCGGATGCCGAACTTGCCGCTGAAATGTTCCTGGTGCCAGTTGAACGAGCACACGGCCGTCGGCGCTTCCTGCGAGATCACGGGCACGAGGATCTCGAACTTCAGGCGCTGCTCCACCTGCTGCGCGGCCATCATGCGCCCCGTGCGGCCGAAGAACGGATCGGAGGCGACGTCGCTCTTCGCATCGAGGCCGAGGCGGCGCAGCATGCCCAGGCCGCGTTCGAGCCACGCGTCGCGCCATGACACGACTTCGTCCGGCGCACCCATTCGGATGAACTCCCGCATGCGGAAGGACTGCAAGCGCGTCGGTTCATCCGACGGCTCATGCCGGAACACCCAGCCCGTCACGGTGATGAGCCGTCCATTGCCGGGGAGCAGGCCGCTGAAGTTCGGGTAGACCGGGTAGCACGCGGCCGGCGTGAGCATCACCTCGGTGGGCTGCAGCATCGATTCCCAATCCTCGCCTTCGCGGGCACGGCGCGCGACCTCGCGCGCGTCGGCATCCTTGCCGAAGAAGCTGTGGATCGAGCCCGCGAGCTGCGGGAAGTTGTCGAGGTAGCCGAGCTTTTCGATCAGCACGCGCGGCAGCACCGGCGGGAACTGGAGCTCCTGCGCGCCGTCGTCCTTCGTCTCGCGCGAGACGAAATCGTTGAAGCGCTGCACGATGTCCTCGAACGCGGTGCCACGGCCCCACACACCCTTCACGCCGGAAGGCAGCACCAGTTCGCGCTCCACCAGTCCCCGCTGCAGCGATTGCATGTCGTGGCGCATCACGGGGGGTCCTTGTAGACGAGGAGCATGGCCGCGCTCCTGGCGTTGATGCGGTCGTTGGAGATCATGATCGATGCGGACAGCACGTCGCGGTAGTGACGCCCGAGCGAGAACGGGCTGTCGTTCTTGTAGCCGAGGATGCCCACGATCTGCAGCGCGCGATGCACGATCTGCGGCGCCGCCTCGGAGCACGACACCTTCAGGTTGTTCAGGCGCAGGGCCCAGCCGATCGCCATCAGTTCGTCGAGGTCGGCCACTTCGTCGAACGCCCTCGCGGCCGCCCACCACGTCTGCTTCATCGTCTGCAGGTCTTCCCATACTTCGGCCAGTCGAGACGCCGTCGGCGGCGTCGTGCCCGGGTTGTTGCGCGCCTGCCCGCGCACGAAATTCGATGCGCGCGCGACGGCGTCGGCCGCGATGCCCCACCACAGCGACGCCCACAGGATGTGCGAGTACGGCACCATCGTCTGCGCGCTGCTGTCGGCGAATTCGCCGGGGATGATCTGCTGCGCGTCGCCGCGCGATTCCAGCTTGAACCCCGGGCTGCAGGTGCCGCGCATGCCCAGCGTGTCCCAGCTCGTGGTCTGCTTGAGCGTGCAGTCGCCCTGGCGCACCATCACCAGCACCTGGTCGCTCTTCGCGGCTTCGGCATCGCGCCGGCACGTGACGAGGATCGCATCGGCGTGCTGGCAGTACGAACCGGTCGTGGCGTCCTTGTCCAGCGTGAAGGCCCCGTCCTTGCGCTCGACGGCGCAGATGCTCGATCGCGTGTCGCCGAACGTGCCGCTCTCCGACGTCATCGACGCGAGCAGCCATTGCTTCCACACCATGTCGCGCAGCCAGTTGCGGAAGAACTCGCTGCCCGTCCCATGCCGCGCGATGCACGCGAGCTGGCTGTAGTGCATCGCGAGCACCATCGCGCTGGACCCGCACGACTGCGCGAGCGCCGAACACAGTTGCGCGAGTTCGGCCATCCGGCAGGCCGCGCCGCCGAATTCGCGCGGCACGCAGGCGGACAGCACGCCCGCTTCGCGCAACGCCGCGATGGTTTCGCTGGGGAACCGCGCACGGGCATCGACGTCGGTCGCGTTCGGCGCGGCGACTTCCTGCGCGATGCGCTTGACCGAACTCAGCAAGGACTCGAAGTCCTGTCCGGGACGAATTGCTGTGGCATCCATGGTGCGTCGATTGTTGCCGCGCGCACGAATCCGGTGGGGCACGGCCGTGTCAGACTAGGCCGCGAGATGTCGAGGGTGCCAGTGTCGGAAGTCCCGCGTGCAAGCGAATTTCGGTACAACGCAACACTACCAACAGTGCAATCACAAGCAGTCCCCGAAAAACCCATGACGACGCTGCCCAACCTCGAACTCCAGTCCCCCGCGGGGACCGGCGTGCGGTTGGGCTTCGACCTGGCCCGCATCAGCGGCATCGCGGAGTCGATCCGGCACTTCGGCCGGCGCTTCACGGACCGCATCTTCACGTCGCACGAACTCGACTACGCGCTCGCGGGCACCGGCGTATGCGCGGAGCGGCTCGCGGCGCGGTTCGCGGCGAAGGAAGCCGTGATCAAGGCGCTGGGCCTGTCGGACGCGGGCGTCGCATTCCGCGACATCGAAGTCGTCAAGCTCGCGGATGGCGGCTGCACGATCGTGCTGCACGGCGAAGCCAGGCGCTTCGCCGCGCGCATGGGCGTGCAGCGCATCCTCGTGAGCCTGAGCCACGACGGCGACTGCGCCGGGGCTGTGGTGCATGCACTGCTCGAACCACCGATCACCACAGAAGCATGAACACCACCGTCATGGATTTCGATCCGCAGATCCGCCAGGTGCTGAAGGAACACGCGCGCCTCAATCGCGACGTGGACCAGCTCGGCCCCGACGCCGACCTCTACCAGTGCGGCATGACCTCGCACGCCAGCGTCAACGTGATGCTCGCCCTCGAAGGCGCATTCGACGCCGAATTCCCCGATCACATGCTCAAGCGCAGCGTGTTCTCCAGCATCGCATCGATCCGGCAGGCGCTGGCCGAGCTCACTTCGCGCTGAAGGGCCGCCATGGGCCTGGCCGCCGAGTGGTCGATCTGCCGCGGCGGGCCTGGGCCCGGCGAACCTCCGTCCGACGAGGGCGAGTGGCTGGCGATCGACGCGCCGACGACTGTTGCCGACGCGCTGCGTCGCGTGGGGCGGTGGAGCCTGGATGAACCGGCGCGCGACTTCGACGACGAGACGTGGTGGTTTCGTTCGCGATTCGAGGCGCCCCGCGACGCGGCAGTGCTCGCGTTCGACGGGATCGCGACGAGCGCGCAAGCGTGGCTCAACGGTGAGCGGATCGTCGAATCGGCGAACATGTTCGCGCAGCACCGGTCCGACGTGCGGCAACTGCTGCGCGGCAGCGGGAACGAACTGCTGGTGCGCTGCGCGCCGCTGGCCGACGCACTGAAGGCCAGGCGCCCGCGGCCGCGCTGGCGCACGCCGATGGTCACGCAGCAGCAATTGCGCTGGTGGCGCACCACCTTGCTCGGACGCACGCCCGGCTGGTCGCCCCCCGCCGCGCCCGTGGGGCTCTGGCGCGATGTCTGGCTGGGCTCCGCCGAACTCGCCGCGGCCCGTGACGTGCGCATCGAAGCGTCGATGGATGGAACGACCGGCGTGGTGCGATGCTTCGCCCTGCCGCGCGGCGCGCAACTGCGGGTGGCACGCGAAGGACGCGAATGGCGCACATCCGGCGCCGACCTGCGCATCGACGACGCGCAGCTTTGGTGGCCGCACACGCACGGCACGCCGGCGCTGTACGAAGCGTCGCTCGAGCTTGCCGGCGGCGCCTCGATGCCGCTCGCGCCGATCGGGTTCCGCCGCATCGAACTCGCGACAGGCGACGGCGGGTTCGGCCTGCGCATCAATGGCGAGCCCGTGTTCTGCCGCGGGGCCGTCTGGATGCCGCTCGACGTCGTGAGCTTGCGCGCCACGCGCGAGCAGTACGACGCGGCGCTCGCGCAGGTCCGCGCCGCGGGCATGAACATGGTGCGCGTCGCGGGCATCACGGTCTACGAAGAGGACGCGTTCTACGAGGCGTGCGACCGCGCGGGCGTGCTGGTGTGGCAAGACTTCATGTTCGCGAACATGGACTATCCCGGCGCGGACGAGGCGTTCGCCGCGTCGGTCGCGACCGAAGTGCGCCAGCAGCTCGCCCGCTGGGCTTCGCATCCGTGCATCGCCGTGCTCTGCGGCAACAGCGAGGCCGAGCAGCAGGCGGCGATGTGGGGCGCGCCGCGCGACGCGTGGCAGCAGCCGCTCTTCCACGAACTGCTGCCGCAGCTCTGCAAGGAGATGGCCCCGCACGTGCCGTACTGGCCATCGAGCGCGCACGGCGGCGCGCTGCCGCAGCAGCCCGACACCGGCACCACGTCGTATTACGGCGTCGGCGCGTATCTCAGGCCGCTGGAGGACGCGCGGCGTTCGCAGCTGAAGTTCGCCACCGAATGCCTCGCGTTCGCGAACGTTCCCGATTCCGGCACGATCGCGCGCATGCCGGGCGGCGAATCGCTGCGTCCGCATCACCCCGCATGGAAGGCGCGCATACCGCGCGACCTCGGCGCCGGCTGGGATTTCGAGGACGTGCGCGACCATTACCTCGAGCTGCTCTTCCAGGTGGACGCGCGCGAGCTGCGCGGCACCGATCCCGGGCGTTATCTCGCGTTGTCGCGCGCCGCCGGCGCCGAAGTGATGGCAACCGCATTCAGCGAATGGCGCCGGCCCGGCTCGAGCTGCACGGGCGCGCTGGTGCTGATGCTGCGCGATCTCTGGCCGGGCGCGGGGTGGGGCCTCCTCGACGACACAGGGCAGCCCAAGGCTTGCTGGCACGCACTGCGGCGCGCGCTGCAACCGGTCGGCGTGCACATCACCGATGAAGGCCTGAACGGCCTGCACGTTCACGTCATCAACGAAACGCCGGAGGGCCGCAAGCTCAGGCTCATGCTGCGCGCGTGGCATCACGGCGACGCGCTGGTGGCGCAGGCGCAGCACGACATCGAGCTCGCCGCGCGCAGCGCGCAGACGCTCGCCGCCGCGTCGTTGCTCGATCATTTCCTCGACCTGAATTGGAGCCATCGCTTCGGCCCGCCGCCGTGCGACGTCGTCTCGTGCGCGCTTGTGGATGCGCAGGGCCGCACGGTGGCCCGCGCGCATCACTTCCCCCATCGGACCGCGCTGTCGGCCGGACGGGATATCGGCTTGCAAGCGCGCGTGACGGCGCGCGATAACTTCGGCTGCGAAGTTGCCGTGACGAGCCAACGCTTTGCGTGGGGCGTGAATTTCGAAGTACCAGGCATGACCGCCGACGAACAACATTTCCATCTCGATCCGGGCGACGAAGTCCGCGTCCTCCTGCGCGGCACGCCCGCACCGCATTCGCGTGGACGCGTGCTCGCCCTCAATGCGAACGACGCCGCGACGATCGAAGGATGGGCGGCATGACGGGCGAACCGTTCGTCTTCAGTGCCGCGGGCGGCGAATGCCTGGGCTGGTTCCACGGCGCCGCGGCGCCACGCCGCAATGTCACCGTCGTGATGTGCCGGCCATTGGGCTACGAGGCGCTGTGCACATACCCGACGTACCTGCAACTCGCGCACACGCTGGCCGAAGCCGGTTTCGACGTCGTGCGCTTCGACTACCACGGCGCGGGCGATTCCGCGGGCGGCGATGCCGATGCGGACCGCGTCGGTGCGTGGCTCGACACGATCGCGGCGGCGATCGAGGAAGCGCGCCGCTATTCCGGTGCGCGCGAGGTTGCATTGTTCGGGATGCGGCTGGGCGCGACGCTGGCCATCGAAGCGGGCGTGCGGCGCGGCGGTGTCTCGAGCCTGATGCTGTGGGCGCCGTGCGCGAGCGGGCGTGCGTTCACGCGCGAAATGCGCGCCGCGTACGCGACCAATGGCCGCCTGGCGGTCGATCGCGAAGGCGGTGTGGAAGCGCTGGGCACGCTCTTCACGCAAGAGACGCTGGCCGGCATCGACGCGCTTGCGGGTGGCGGCACGATCGCACCCGCGCGCCGCGCACTCGTCATCGCGCGCGACGACCTCCCCGGCGAAGGCCCGCTGCCGGCGCGCCTCGCGGCTCTCGGCGCCGATGTGACCGCAACGGTGTGGCCGGGCTACGCGGACATGATGGCCGAGCCGCACGACGCGAAGCTGACGCCCGACACGCTGCGCTCGATCACCGAGTGGCTCTGCAGCGCGCATCCGGCGTGCGAGGACGGGCACGAGGTGAACGAGGTGCCGTGGCCGCAAGGCTGGCACGCAGGCAACGTGATCGAGGTGCCCGTGCGTTTCGGCGCGGACGACGACCTGTTCGGCATCCTGTCGCGGCCGGCGTCGCTGTCGCGCGGTTCGCAGTCGGGCACCGCGATCGTGCTGCTCAACGTCGGCGGCAACTACCGCATCGGTCCCAATCGCGTCTACGTCAAGCTCGCGCGCGAGCTCGCGGCCGCGGGCTACCGGGTGCTGCGCCTGGACGTCTCCGGCGTGGGCGACAGCCGCGCGCAGGGCGGCTCCGCCGCCGACAACATGTACCGCGACTGGGCCACGCACGACGTGAGCGCCGCCATCGACATGCTGCAGCGGCGCGGCTGCTCGCGCATCTTCCTGATGGGCATCTGCTCGGGCGCGTACCTCGCATTCCAGACGGCGCTGAAGGACGATCGCGTGGCTGGGCAGGTGATCGTCAACGCCCGCCTGCTCGAATGGGACGCGGCGAAGAACGGCCCGTGGCAGGCGTCGATGCAGCAGTACTACAAGTCGACGCGCTACTACCGCCAGGCCTTGCTGCGCAGCGACGTCTACGCGCGGCTGCTGCGCGGCAAGGTCAACGTGCGCGGCATCGCGGGGCGCTTCGCCGACCTGGCGCGCGCACGCATCGGCCGCGTCGCCGCCCGCGTGCTCGGGCGCCCGCCGCAGGAAGGCGTGCTCGCGAAGATGAAGCACCTGTGCTCGCGCGGCGTCGACACGCTCGTCGCGATGTCCGAGGAGGACGACGGCCTGGACTACGTGCAGTTCCACCTCGGCAGCGGCGGTGCGAAGATGCGCGGGCATCCGGACTTCCGCATGGCGCTCATCCCGCAAGCGGACCACACGTTCTCGACGGTCGCCGGCCAGCGTGCGCTGATGCGCATCTTGCGCGAGCACCTGGATCGCAAGCATGAGCCTCCGACGTCCGAAGCCGCGCCGATCGTGCAGCCCGTCGCAACAACTTGAATGGACTGATGCCTGGTGCAGCACGACATGGCGGCCCGCCCTTCCTAGACTGGCCTGCATGCACGACGACGTCCTGACCGAAGCCCTGCTCCAGTTGTCCGCCGGCGACCTGCGCGCCGCCATCACGCCCGAGGTGGGCGGCTCGATCGCGAGCTTTCACAGCGAGACGGCCGGCCGCACCGTCGACTGGCTGCGCCCGGCGAGCGAAGAAGGCATCGCGGCGCGCAATCCGCTCGCGATGTCGAGCTTCCCGCTCGTCCCCTTCTGCAACCGCATCCGCAACGGCCGCGCCAGCTTCGAAGGCCGCGAGATCCGCTTCCCGCCCAACCATCCGGCCGAAGACTCGCCGCATCCGCTGCACGGCGTCGGCTGGCTATTGCCGTGGCACGTCGCCTCGGCCGGGCACGATGAAGTGCGACTGGTGCTGCGTGTGGCCGCCAGCCCCGCGTGGCCGTGGAGCTTCTCCGCCACGCTGCGCTACACGCTCACGCCGGCACAGCTGCACGTCGAGATCGCGATCGTCAACGAGGACACGGTCGCGATGCCCGCGGGCATCGGGCACCATCCCTATTTCCCGTGGACACCGGGCGTGCGCATCACGAGCGCCTGCGCGCAGATGTGGACGAGCGATGCCGAAGCGATGCCCACGGGCCTGGAGGAATCGGACGCCGTGCGCAAGCTGCGCGCGGGCGTCGAGCTGCGGCAGCTGGAACTGGACAACAACTTCACCGGCTGGCAGCACCGCACGACGATCGAGTGGCCGGCGAGCGCTGCCGGGCCGCGGCGGGCGCTGGTGATGGAGGCGCAGCCACCGCTCGACTTCTTCGTGCTGTACTGCCCGCACCAGTACGACTACTTCTGCGCCGAGCCGGTCAGCCAGTGCACCGACTGGCTGAACCTGATGCCGCGCTATGGGCACGCGGTGCTCGGCGGCTCGCGCATCGAGCCGGGCGCCACGCTCACGGCCCGGTACTCGCTGACGCCGAAACTGTAGTTCCCGACCCCGGCCATGCACGCGCATGCAGGATGCGCGAAGATCCGGGCTCCGGACTTCAAGGAAAAACATGGCCACCACAAGAATCGGCGTCGTCATCGGCAGCCTGCGCCAGGACTCGATCAACCGCAAGCTCGCGCTCGCGCTCGCGCCGCTGGCGCCGCAGGACTGGGCGCTGGAACACCTGCGCATCGACGACCTGCCGCTGTACAACCAGGACCTCGAGGCCAATCCGGCGGAGAGCGTCAAGCGGCTGAAGACCGAGATCGCGCAGTGCGCGGGCATCATCTTCGTCACGCCCGAATACAACCGCTCGATCCCCGGCGTGCTGAAGAACGCGATCGACCACGCGTCGCGCCCGTACGGGCAGAGCGCATGGGCCGGCAAGCCCGCCGGCGTGATCGGGACGTCGGGCGGCGCGATCGGCACGGCGCTGGCGCAGCAGCACCTGCGCAACATCCTCGCCTACCTGGACATGCCCACGCTCAACCAGCCCGAGGCGTTCGTGCAGTTCAAGCCGGACCTGTTCGACGACAAGGGCCACATCGGCGTCGAGGCGACGAAGCAGTTCCTGCAGAAGTGGATGGACAAGTACGCCGACTGGGTGCGCCGGCACAGTGCGCAATAAGGCACGCCTCGTCGCCGCGCTGCTCGCTGGCATCGCGAGCGGTGCGGCCGTCGCGGCGAGCCCGCCCGACACGATGACGCAGCGCATGCAGGCGTGCTTCGTCTGCCACGGCAAGGAAGGCCGCGCCACCAACGCCGGCTACTTCCCGCGCATCGCCGGCAAGCCTGCGGGGTACCTGTACAACCAGCTGGTGAATTTCAGGGACGGGCGGCGCAGCAACGCGACGATGACGTACCTGCTCGACCAGATGTCGGATGCGTACCTGCACGAGATCGCAAGCTACTTCTCCAGTCTCGACCTGCCCTACCCCGCGCCGCAGACAACCGAAGCGCCGGCCGCGGTGCTGGCGCGCGGCGAGCACCTCGTGCGGAAGGGCGACACGCAGCACGGCATCCCCGCTTGTTCCGCTTGCCACGGCGCGGCGATGACGGGCGTCGCGCCCGCGATGCCGGGCCTGCTCGGCCTGTCGCGCGACTACCTGCTCGGGCAGATCGGCGCGTGGCGCAACGGACGGCGCAAGGCCACCGCGCCCGATTGCATGGCGGAAGTCGCACGGCGGCTCTCGCCCGACGACGTCACCGCGGCGGCGACATGGCTGTCCGCGCAAGCCGTGCCCGGCCAGTTCGCACCGGCCAGCAGCTTGCCGGGCAAGCCGCCGCTGGAATGCGGGAGCGGCGTGCGATGAACGTGCGGCGGATCGGGCTCGCCCTGTCGATGCTGGTGCTCTTGCTCGCGGCCGCGACGGCGTGGGTCGCGTGGCGGAACCTGCAAGTCGAAGACGAAACCAGCGCGAGTGCTGCACCGGCGGCGGCGATCTCCGTCGAGCGCGGCGCGTACCTCGCGCGCATCGGCAACTGCGCGACGTGCCACACCGCGCGCGGCGGCGCGGCGTACGCGGGCGGGCGCGGCATCGCGACGCCGTTCGGCACGGTGTACGCGGGCAACCTCACGCCCGATCCGGAAACCGGCCTGGGCCGCTGGAGCGCATCGGATTTCTGGCGCGCGCTGCATGACGGGCGCTCGCGCGAGGGCCGGCTGCTGTATCCGGCATTCCCGTACCCCGACTTCACGCACGTCACGCGCCAGGAC
>DATBPW010000371.1:0-4106 GCA_036561125.1 Ramlibacter sp.
GGGCGTCTTCAGGTGGAACTGCGACTTTGGCACGAACCACAGCAGCGAGCCCTTGCGCTGGCACATCGAGCAGTTGCAGGCCATCGCCTTGTCGATCTCGCCTTCCACCTCGAATGCCACTTTGCCGCAATGGCAGCTGCCGCTGTACTTCATCGTCTTCTCCTGCACGTTGATGCTGGACTTTCAGCGTACCGCCGGTCGATGCCTTGTCAAGTGCGCGAGCTGTAGGGCTGCACCGACGCGCTGACGCGGGGACCGCCGCCGAGGCGCCCCGCCGCATTCACTTATGTTCGATCGAAGGAAGACAACCCGACGAGGACACCCGATGCTGCGCAAGCTCATCCTGCTCACGATCACTTCGGCGCTCGCGAAGATGGCGTATGGCCAGTGGCGCGCCGGCCAGCAGCGCTCGCCGTTCCCCACGTCGAAGCGCCCGCCCGAAGGTTACCGGGAAGACTGAAGCCCCGGCCCGAGCCTCAACGCCCGCCGATGCCCATCGCGCGGGAGATCACCTCTTTCATGATCTCGTTCGTGCCGCCGTAGATGCGCTGCACGCGCGCGTCGGCGTATGCGCGCGTGACGGGGTATTCCCACATGTAGCCGTAGCCGCCGTGCAGCTGCACGCATTCGTCCATCACCTTGCATTGCAGGTCGGTGGTCCAGTACTTGGCCATGCTCGCCGTCGCGGTGTCGAGCTTGCTTGCGCCGAGCAGCTCGAGACATTTGTCGACGAACACCCGGCCGACCTGCACTTCCGTCTGCAGCTCCGCGAGCTTGTAGCGCGTGTTCTGGAACGATGCGACGCTCTGCCCGAACACCTTGCGGTCCTTCGTGTACGCGACGGTCCAGTCGATCGCCGCCTGCGCGCTCGCGATCGCGGTCACCGCGATCTGCAGGCGCTCCCACGGCAGTTGCTCCATCAGGCAGATGAAGCCCCTGTTCTCGAACGCGGCGCCGCCGAGCAGGCTGGTTGCGGGCACGCGCAGGTCGTCGAAGAACAACTCGGAAGTGTCCTGCGCCTTCAGTCCCAGCTTCTTCAGGCGCTTGCCCTTGTCGAAGCCCTTCATGCCGCGCTCGACGAGGAACAGGCTCGTGCCCTTCGCGCCCGCCTGCGGATCGGTCTTCGCCACGACGATCACCAGGTCCGCATGCCAGCCGTTCGTGATGAAGGTCTTGCTGCCGTTGATCGCGTAGCCGCCATCGGGTTGCTTGATCGCGGTCGTCTTCACGCCCTGCAGGTCGCTGCCGGCGGCCGGCTCGCTCATCGCGATGGCGCCGACCATCTCGCCGCTCGCCAGCAGCGGCAGGTATTTCGATTTCTGCTCCGCGGAGCCGTAGTGCAGGATGTACGGCGCGACGATCTCGCTGTGCAGGCCGAACCCGATGCCCGAGTAGTTGCCGCGCGCGAGTTCCTCCATCTCGATCACCGAGTACAGCTTGTCCGCACCCGAGCCGCCGTATTCCTCGGGCATGGTCATGCACAGGAAGCCGTTCGCACCGGCCTTGCGCCACACCTCGCGGTCGACGTAGCCCTGCTCCTCCCACGCGTCGTGGTGCGGAGCGATTTCCTTGTCGACGAAACGCCGGAAGCTGTCGCGGAACGCTTCGTGGTCCGCGGTGAAGAGGGTGCGTTCGATCATGTCCGGGCCTCCGCCATCGATTGCTTGAGCACGCGCGCATAGTTGCCGATCAGGACGCCGTGCAGCGTCGCGTCGGGCAGGCCGCGCTGCGCGAGATCGTCGGCCACGCGGCGCAGGTCGTCGTAGTCGGCGAGGATCGGGTGCGAGCCCGCGCCTTCCATGTCGGTGCCGAAGCACACGTGGTCGGGCCCGACGAGGTCGCACATGCGCAGCGTCTCGTCGGCGAAGGACTTCAGGTCGCGCACGGGATAGCGCGGGTCGCCACCGCCGACGCGCACCGTCCACAGGCCCATGGCGCCGCCGCGCGCCGCGATTTCGCGCGCGAGCGGCAACGGTAGCGCGCGGGCCAGGTACGCAGGCGAGTGCCAGTCGTACGGTTTGTCGCTGATCCACGAGTGCGACCACATCATCACGCCCCCCGCTGCGGCCAGCGCGCCGTCCGCCGTCGCGCGCGTGCAATGCGCGAGGTCGACCACGATGCCCAGGCGCTTGCATTGCACCACCGTGTCGCGTCCCGCTGCGCTGAGCCCGTTGTTGTCCGGCGGATCGGTCTGGCGGTCGCCCAATGGCGAGCGGATGTAGTGCACGACCTGCATGTGCCGCACGCCCATCGCGTGCGCCTGCGCGACCCGCGACGCGTCGCCTTCGAGGAAGTTCGCGGCTTCGACCGCCAGCACGACATGCGGCTCGCCGGCGAGCGCGCGGTCGACGTCGGCCGGCACCAGCACCTTGCGCAAGCCCCATCGCGCGAATTTCGCGTCGTCCTGTTCGACGGTGACCTGGAAGTGCCGCCAGAGGTCGCCCGGCTTCGGTGTGCGCGCCTGCTGCACGCCACCTCCGGGGCGCAGGCCGAGCCACGGCCCGTCGTCGACGATGGCCCAGGCCAGCAGTGTCGTGCCGCTCTCGCGCATCGCCTTGCCGACATCGTGCGGGCCCCAGCCGGGGATGCGCATGCCGTAGTGCGAGTGCGAATCGCCGAGGAACCGTGTGGGCGTGGATGCGGCGCGCGTGGCGCATCCCGGCAGCAGGGACGCGGCGGCGAGCGACAGGGCGAAGTGGCGGCGCTGGAGCATCGGCTGAATCTATACTGGGTCATGCCAGGAGACAACACCATGGAAGCATTCGTCTACGACGCGATCCGCACGCCGCGCGGCAAGGGCAAGAAGGACGGCAGCCTGCACGAGGTCAAGCCCGTCGACCTGCTCGCCGGAGTTCTGGGCGAACTGCAACGTCGCAACGATTTCGACACGGCGCAGGTGGACGACGTCGTGATGGGCGTGGTCTCACCGATCGGCGAACAAGGCTCGGTGATCGCGAAGGTCGCGGCGCTCAAGGCCGGCTGGGACTGGCGCTGCAGCGGCATGCAGCTCAATCGCTTCTGCGCGTCGGGCCTCGAGGCGGTCAACCTGGCGGCGCAGAAAGTGCGCTCGGGCTGGGAAGACATCGTGGTGGCCGGCGGCGTCGAGTGCATGAGCCGCGTGCCGATCGGCTCCGACGGCGGCGCGTGGTCGCAGGACCCGGAGACGAACGCACAGACCGCGTTCGTTCCGCAAGGCATCGGCGCCGACCTGATTGCGACGCTGGAAGGCTTCTCGCGCGAGCAGGTCGATGCGTACGCGCTCGAATCGCAAAAGCGCGCGGCCCGCGCCCGCGAAGGCGGTTTCTTCGCCGGCTCGGTCGTGCCCGTGAAGGACTTCCTCGGCCAGACAGTGCTCGATCACGACGAGTTCATCAAGCCGCACACCACGATGGAAGGCCTCGCGTCGCTCAGGCCCGCGTTCGAGCAGCTCGGCGCGATGGGCTTCGACGACATCGCAATCGGCCGCTATCCGCAAGTCGAGAAGATCGACCACGTGCACCACGCCGGCAATTCGTCGGGCATCGTCGACGGCGCCGCGGCCGTCCTCATCGGCAGCGAGCAGGCGGGCAAGGACCACGGCTTCAAGCCGCGTGCGCGCATCGTCGCCGCCGCGCTGTCCGGCGCGGACCCGACGATCATGCTGACCGGCCCGATGCCGGCCGCGCGCAAGGCGCTCGCGAAGGCGAAGATGACGATCGACCAGATCGACCTGTTCGAGATCAACGAAGCGTTCGCGGCCGTGCCGATGCGCTTCATGAAGGAAATGGGCGTGCCGCACGAGAAGGTGAACGTCAACGGCGGCGCGATCGCGATGGGCCACCCGCTCGGTGCGACCGGCGCGATGATCCTGAACACCCTCGTCGACGAGCTGCACCGGCGCAAGCTGCGTTACGGCATGGCGACGCTGTGCGTCGGCGGCGGCATGGGCATCGCGACGATCGTCGAGAGAATCTGACGTGAAGACGATCCGCTACGAGCTGCAGGACGGCATCGCGACGCTCACGTTCGACGAGCCGGGCTCCGCTGTCAACACGATGGGCGAGCAGTGGCAGGCCGACCTCGCCGAAGCCACGCAGCAGGTGCTGAAGGACAAGGACGCGATCCGC
>DATBPW010000372.1:0-3908 GCA_036561125.1 Ramlibacter sp.
CTGCGCTTCGTGGAGATCGCCGAAGTCGTCGAAGAGGTGATCCCCGCGATCGTCGGCAAGGAGCTCAAGCTCAATGTGTCCGCCGCGATCCCGGCCGTGCTGCTCGGCACGAACTTCCCGCTGCGCGCCCTGCGCGGCGTGCCGATCCTCGCGCGCACGGCGGGCGTGATCGCGCACCTTGCGGAAGAAGCGGTGAACCCGAGCGGCTTCGCGCTGTCGTACCAGGCCACGCGCGAGCTGGTCTATGAAGGACCGGAGGCGAAGAAGTGAGTGTGCTGCAAGGCGTGCGCGTGCTGGAGCAAGGCACGTTCATCACGGGCCCGGCGTGCGGCATGCTGCTCGCCGATCTCGGCGCCGACGTGATCAAGATCGAGCAGCCCGGCACGGGCGACCCGTTTCGCGCGTTCAAGGGCGGCCTGTACAGCCCGCACTTCCAGACCTACAACCGCAACAAGCGCAGCATCACAATCGACGCGAAGAGCGCAGGCGACCGCGAGAAGTTGTACGAGTTGGTCAAGACCGCCGACGTGTACATCCAGAATTTCCGCCCGGGTGTCGCCGAGCAACTCGGGTTGGGCGAAAAGCAACTGCGCGAATTGAATCCGCGGCTGGTGTACTGCTCGATCACGGGCTTCGGCGCGACGGGGCCTTCCGCTTCGCGCCCGAGCTACGACACCGTGGCGCAAGCGGCGAGCGGTTATCTCAAGCTGCTGGTGAATCCCGCGAACCCGCGCGTCGTCGGCCCGGCAATTGCCGACGCGGTGACCGGTTTCTATGCAGCGTACGGCGTGCTCGGCGCTTTGCACGAGCGCTCGCGCACCGGTGCGGGCCGCCTCGTCGAAGTCTCGATGCTCGAGGCGATGGCGCACTGGAATCTCGATGCGTTCACGCACTACTATTCCGCAGGCGAAGTGATGGGCCCGTACAGCCGGCCGCGCGTGTCGCAGTCGTACGTGCTCGAGTGCGGCGACGGCAAGTGGGTCGCGCTGCACATGTCGTCGCCCGAAAAATTCTGGCAAGGCCTGGCGAACGCGATCGACAAGCCCGACCTGTTCGACGACCCGCGCTTCGCCACACGCGAGGCGCGCATCGCCAACCAGGAAGCGATCATCGATCTGCTCTCGGGCATCTTCAAGAAGCGCACGCGCGAGCAGTGGTGCAACCGCCTGCTGACGCAGGACGTGCCGCACGCGCCGATGTACGACACCGACGAAGCGCTGGAAGACCCGCAAGCGCAGCACCTGCAGCTGCTGGTGAAGGCGCAGCATCCCACCATGGGCGAATTCAGGACGGTGCGCCCGCCGGTCACGTTCGACGGCGTGCGTTCGTTGGCTGTACGGCCGCCGCCGACGCTCGGCGAGCACAACGCGGAAATCGACGCGATGCTGTCGCACACCCGCTGAGACACACGAGAGGAGACAAGCGATGACGAGCCATTCGAAAATCCAGCGCCGCACTGTTCTCGCCGCGGGCGCGGCAGCGGCAGCGGCCGCACTGCCGATCGCGGCATGGTCGCAGCAGCCGCCGATCCGCATTGGCAGCACGCTTGCGCTGACGGGGCCGCTGTCCGCCACGGCGCAGATCCACAAGCTCGTGGGCGAGATCTACATCGACGACCTGAACAAGCGCGGCGGCCTGCTCGGCCGCAAGGTGGAATGGGTGCTGAAGGACGACCAGTCCAAGCCCGACCTCGCGCGCACCCTGTACGAACAGTTGATCACCTCGGACAAGGTCGACCTGCTGATGGGCCCGTACGCGACGGGCGCGATCCTCTCGGCGATGGGCGTCGCGCAGCGCTACAACAAGGTGCTGATCCACCACACGTTCGGCGTGCCGTCGCTCGCCAAGTACGACATGCAATTCCCCGCGTGGTCCCTGGGGCCGGATCCGGGCAATACCACGACGGCCACCGTGTTCGATGCGCTGGCGAAGGGACCGAAGCCGCCGAAGACGGTGGCGATCGTCACGAGCAAGTTCCCGTCGATCCACTTCATGTCGATGGGCGCGCGCGAGACCGTGAAGAAGCGCGGCCTGCAGGAGGTGCTGTTCCTCGAATGGGAGTTCGGCAACCGGGAGTTCGGCCCCATCGCCAGCCGCATCAAGGACGCGAACCCCGACTTCGTGTGGGTCGGTGCGATCGGCCTGGACGGCAACCTGCTGCTCGACGCGATGAAGAAGATCGACTACGTGCCGCCGCAGCACTTCTACCTGTACCCCGCGCCGGGTCCGCTGGTCACATTGCCCGAAGCGCAAGGCGCGCTGTCGGTCACCATCTTCGAGGAGCAGCCGCCGTTCACGTCGCGGCCCCACGCCGCGGAATTCATCAAGGCCTATCACGAGCGCGCGAAGGCGGCGAACTTCCCGGACACGTCGGTGGAAGTGCAGGCGGCGGCCTCGTTCACGGCGTGGCAGATCCTCGAAGCCGGCGTCACGGCGACCAGGAGCCTCGACGACAAGGCGATCGCGCAGTGGCTCAGGAAGAACCGCGTGGACACGATCCAGGGTTCGCTGCGCTTCGACGGCCCGTCGAATTACGGCGACGACCTCATGCGCATCAAGCAGGTGCAGGGCGGCAAGTGGGTCGTCGTGTACCCGCCGGAAGTCGCCACGCCCGGCGTGAAGATGGTCGCGCGCTGAAGCCCCGATGGCGTTCCCGAGCTGGACCCTGCTGGCCCAGTCCGTCCTGTCGGGGGTGTTCACCGGCGCGCTGTACGGTTTGCTGGGGCTGGGCCTGGCGCTGAGCTGGGGGCTGCTGCGCACGATCAACCTCGCGCACTTCGCTTTCGCGTTCCTCGCGGCGTACATCTGCTACCAGCTCGCGACGAGCGCGCACGTCGACCCGTTCCTCACGCTGCTCGCGATCGTGCCCCTGATGTTCGCGCTGGGCGCGGGCTTGCACTGGCTGATGGACCGCTTCAAGCTCACGCCGTTCTCGTCGCTGCTGCTCACGTTCGGCTGCATGGGCGTCGCCGAATCGCTGATGCAATCGATCTGGACGGCCGACCCGCGCAAGCTCGAATCGCATTGGGGTGATTTGAAGTTTCGGATCGGCCCGCTGTTCGTTCCCTTTCCCGAGCTGGTGACGCTGCTGCTGGCGGTCGCGATCTGCGTCGGTGCGTGGGCCGCACTGCGTTACACGGACCTCGGAAAGGCGTTGCGCGCGTCGGCGCAGGACGCGCCCATCGCCGCATCGTTCGGCATCAACCAGCGCCGCAACGCACTGCTGCTGGCGGGCGCATGCTCCGCGCTTGCGGGCGTTGCGGGCCTGTGCATCGCGCTGTCCAGCAGCATCAGCCCGTCGCAGATGTATGCATGGATCGGCGTGGTGTTCGCGGCAGTGATGATGGGCGGCCTGGGCAGCGCGCTCGGCCCCTTGATCGCGGGGCTGGTGATCGGCGTGAGCGAAGCGGTGACGATGGCGGTGACGTCGCCGTCGTGGGCGCCGCTCGTATCCTTCACGCTGCTGATCCTGATCCTGCTGGTGCGGCCGGGGCGCGCCGGATGAAGTTGCGCACCGCGCCCGTTGCGATCGTGGCCGCGGGTGTGCTGCTCGCGGCATTGCCGTTCCTCGAGCTGCCTGCGTTCTACCAATCCTTCCTGTACCTCGCGCTGCTGTGGATCGCGCTCGCGACGTCGTGGAACCTGCTGTCGGGTTACGCGGGCTATTTCTCGTTCGGGCACGGCGCATGGTTCGGCGCCGGCGTGTACACCTCGGCGACGCTCGCGGCCGGATTCAACTGGCCGTTCCTGTGGACGCTGCCGGTCGCAGCGCTCGTCGCGGCTGCCATCGGCGTGGGTGTCGGGGCTGTCGCGTTCCGCGTGAAGGGAGTGCGCGGCGAGATCTTCGCATTGCTCACGCTCGCGGTGACCTTCGTCATCGCGACGATCATCGGCAACACGCCGATCGA
>DATBPW010000373.1:0-1859 GCA_036561125.1 Ramlibacter sp.
ATGGTGCTCGCCGGCCTGCTCGCCTGCTCTGGCGCCAGAGCCCAGGACGCGGCCGTGCAGCAGGCGCGCGATGCGATCAAGCGTCAGGACCCGGCCGCGGCGGTCAAGTTGCTCGAGGCGGCTGCCGGCCAGGGCGACATGCAGGCGCAGGCGATGCTGGCCGACGTGCTGCTCAACGCGCCGCCGCCGGTGAAAGACCCGCAGCGCGCATGCCGCGTCGCACAGCCGGTGAGCGAGGCCGGTGATTCGCTGGCGGAGGCGATCGCGGCGCAATGCCTGCTGATGCGCATCACGCCCGACGCGAAACCGATCGAGCATGCACGCGAATTCGCCCGCGCCTCGATGCAGCAGGGCGATCCGTCCGGCGCGTACATGGTGTACGTCGCCTTCATCCTGGATCCGGCGAACTCGTACATCCGCGACGGCAAGCCCGACATGGCCGCATACGACGCGCTTGCCGCGCGGCCGCTGTCCGCGCGGGCGGGGCAGGTCGAAGCTTTCGATGCACTCGGCCTCGCTGCGGCGCGCGGCCATCCCGACGCGGCGCTGTCGCTCGCGACCTACTTCTACGAGACGGTCGCACCCAACAACGTGCTGCGCCTGCGCAACGTGATCGGCGCTCTGCTCAAGAACGGGCCCGCATCGCCCGTGCTGACGCAGTTCCAGCAGCGTGCAGGTCAGATCGTCGCCGCCGGCAACACGAAGGCTTCGGTGCGCGCGTTCACCGATGCTTATCGCCAGGCATTGATGCTGGTGCAGGCGGCCGACAAGGCCAAGGCCGGCGGCGAGGCGTGCGGCCAGTTGCGCCTCGCCACCATCGACTCCGGCGACGTCGACGGCGCCGAGTACCTGCCGCTCACGGCGCCCGACATGGACCACACCTACCTCGTGCGCGGGCAGTGGGACGAGGTCTGGAAATTCACCGGCTGCGAGCGCTCGACGCGTGTGCTGCTGAAGTTCTCGGCCGACGGCTGGGGCGGCGCGAACTTCACGTCGCGCGTGCTCGGCGATGCCGAAGGAGGCAAGCCTTGAAGAAACCCGAACCGGTCACGCTCGAAGGCGCACACGTGCGCCTCGAACCGATGGTGCGCGGGCACGCGGCCGACCTCGAAGCTGCGTCGCGCGATGGCGACCTGTGGAACCTGCGCGTCACGTCGGTGCCGGCGCCCGGCGAAGCGCAGGCCTATGTCGAGACGGCGCTCAAGGGCTATGCGGACGGCCACATGCTGCCCTTCGTCGTGCGCGACATCGCCAGCGGCAAGGTGATCGGCAGCACGCGCTACCACGACATCGTGCCCGCCGTGGAGCGCCTGGAGATCGGCTACACGTGGTACGGCAAGAGCTGGCAGCGCACGCATGTGAACACCACGTGCAAGCTGCTGCTGCTGACGCACGCGTTCGAGACGCTAGGCGCGAAGCTCGTGGGCTGGCGCACGGACAACTACAACTTCGCGAGCCAGAAGGCGATCGAGCGGCTCGGCGCGAGGAAGGACGGCGTGCTGCGCCACCACGCGCTGCGGCGCGATGGCACCGTCCGTGATACCGTGATGTACAGCCTGCTCGCGGGCGAGTGGCCCGAGGTGAAAGCGCACCTGCGCTACCAGCTGGGCCGGCCGCGCGCCTGAGGGTCATGCCATGCTGATCGACTTCTTCTACACGCTGCGCAGCGCCAAGTTGCCGGTCTCGGTGAAGGAGTACCTCACGCTGCTCGATGCGCTCAAGCACGGCGTGGTCGGGCCCGCGAGCGACGACGGGTATTCGCTCGACGACTTCTACTACCTCGCGCGCACGTCGCTCGTGAAGGACGAGAAGCACTACGACAAGTTCGACCGCGCGTTCGCCGCCTACTTCAAGGGCGT
>DATBPW010000374.1:0-4761 GCA_036561125.1 Ramlibacter sp.
CTCGCCGCGTTCCTGGGCGTGCCGTCGACGGAGAAGTGACATCGCGCGGCCCGCAGGCCAAGTGATGTCACCCCGGCGCAGGCCGGGGCTGTGCCCTGTCATTGCGGCCTTGAGCCGCAATCCAGTGTCTATGCTTCTCGGTTGGTTGACGTCCGCGCGCTCGCGCCAGGCGATATCCGGTGAGGCCTCATGGGATCGCGCAGGACGCTCGCGCGTCCTGTTCCTGCCGACCTCTTGAGCCGCCGCGGCTAGCGCGGTCGAACTCACTGCGAGATTGGTAGAGCCAATCTCTCCGTTCAAACATTCGCCCGCGAGTCAGTTCACGAGGCGCTCTCGCATCTTCGATGCTCCGGCACTGGCGCCGCGACAGCCCCGGTCGCTGGCGTTGCCGAAATCGGCCTCACCGGATGCCACCTGTCGCGAGACAACCATTGCGTTGCACTTGTCATCCCGGCGCAAGCCGGGATCGTTGGCGGTAGTTGGGGCGTGCTTCATCAATCGCCAACGACCCCGGCCTGCGCCGGGGTGACAAACCGCGCGCGATCTCGGTCTCGCGGCAGGCGATGTCCGGTGAGGCCGATTTGGATCGCGCCGCCGGCCGGAGCCGCCGTGGCGCAAAGCGGGTAGCGGCGAAGCCGCGCCGCGCCTCGTAGACTGACTCGCGGGCCTTGTTTGAACGGAGAGTCGAGCTTCGCTCGACTCGCAGTGAGTTGCCCGCGCCTAGCCGCGGCGGCTCAAGAGGTCGGCGGGCACAGGACGCGCAAGCGTCCTGCGCGATCCCATGAGGCCTCACCGGATATCGCCTGACGCGAGCGCGCTGCGTTCACTTCTTGTCCGGGTCAGTGCGACCGCTTCGGCGCCGGCGCCGCGCCGACCGCTTCCTCGCGCAGCTCGCGGATCACTTTCGCCATCGAAGGCGCCATCACGTTCCAGTGCACCGTGCTCGCGACGCGCGGGTGCACGGACTTGAACGCGTCGCTTTGCGCGAACTGTTCCGGGTCCTCGAAGACCGCGTTGGGACCCGGCGAGAGATTCGCCTTCGCGATCGCCTCGCCGACGAGGAAGGCGTCCTGCATGCCGTTCCAGATGGGCGTGCCGTCGCGGTGCACGCCGTACCCGCATTCCCACCCCTGCTCCGCGAGCCGCTGGCGCGCGGCGGCCATGTACGCGGCATCGAAGATGTAGGTATCGGTGGCGAGCCATTTGCCGCCGACATGGATCTCGGCGACGGGACGCGCGGCGATCGACATGTGCGAGATCAGCCCGCGCAGCATCGCGCCGGGCAACTGCATGTAGCGGATGCGCGCGGGGATGTCGGCGATGCGCAGCAGCGCGAGCAGCAGCCCGATCTTGTCGAGCGCGTCGCCGCGCCCGGCCTCGAGCACCTCGCGCGCGGTGTGCAGCCGGAACTTGAACGGCTTCGCGAACGGGATGCGCTTGACGAAGCCGTAGATGGCGAGCGCCTTCTCGCGCTCGGACTTCGACAGCTGCGTGATCGCGCGCGTGCGCATGCGCAGCTTGGCGTCGCCGAGGTCGATCAGTGCGGTGGGACCGAGCCAGTGCTCGGGTTCTTCGAGTGCCGCGGGATGCGGGGGACGTGCGGCAGCGGGCACGGCAGTTCTGGCCAACGACTCTTCTCCTGGGGGACAAGCGCGCCGTGCTTGCGTCCTTGCCCTCGGGAAATTCTGCCATCGAGTTGTAACGCCACTCTGAGTTGTGGCGCCGAACCCATAGGGGATTACGAGGCCTGGGAGACTGTAAGAAGCGTGGCCGGTGTATCGACGCGGGGCAGCCTCTTGCGGCCCGCGAGCACCTGCTCGATGTCGTTGGCAGCGCCGTCGATCAGCGCGCGGATCGCCTTTTCCGCGCGCACGGGGTCGTGCGCGATGACGGCGTCGAGCACCGCGCGATGCAGCGGCAGCGACTGCGCGGGGCCGTCCTTCTTCGTCGTCGAGATCTCGAAGCTGGTGCGCAGCAGCGCGCCGATCGCCTTGCTCATTTGCACGATCATGCGGTTGCGGCACGCGCGCAGCAGCCCCTGGTGGAAGCGCAGGTCGTAGGTGACATAGTCGCCGCCTTCCTCGATCGCGCGGCGCATGCCCTCGTACGCGTCCTCGATCTCGCGGATGTCCTTCGCCGTCGCGCGTTGCGCCGCGAGCTGCACGGCGGCGGGCTCGAGCACGCGCCGCAAGTCCTGCAGGTCGCGCAGGAACTCGCGCGTGAGGCCGGCGCTCGACTGCCAGCGAATCACGTCGGGATCGAACCAGTTCCATTGCTCGGACGGCAGCACACGCGTGCCGACCTTCGGGCCCGTGGTGACCAGCCCTTTCGCGACCAGCGACTTCACGGCTTCGCGCACCACGGTGCGGCTCACCTGCAGTTCTTCGCCGAGCAGCGGCTCGGGCGGCACGACCGCACCCGGCTGCCATTCGCCACGGACGATGCGCTCGCCGAGCAGGTCGAGCGTGTTGCCGTGGACGTTGCGGGTCATTGCACCGTGGCCGGGCCGCTGATCGCGTCGATGCGCTGTCCGGTCGCGCCATCGAACAGGTGGCTCGCTGCGCCGTCGATCTGCAGGTAGACCGTGTCCTCGGGTTGCACCTTGGTGCGGCCGTGGAACACGACGACGAGCTGCGCATTGCCCACCTGCACCAGCAGCTCGGTTTCGGCGCCGGTCGGCTCGACGACGATGACCTTCGCCGCGATGCCGCCGCCGCCCGTGGCGACCTTCATGTCGCCCGGACGGATGCCGTAGTGCACCGCGTGGCCGTCGCTCGCACGCACCGCGGGGTCGACGGGCCACTGCGCGCCTTCGGCTTCGACATGCGAGCTGGCGCCCGCGACACGCAGCGTGCCCTTCATGATGTTCATCGCCGGCGAGCCGATGAACTGCGCCACGAACAGGTTGCGGGGCCGATCGAACAGTTCCAGCGGCGTGCCGATCTGCTCGACGATGCCGTCGTGCATCACGACGATGCGGTCGGCCATCGTCATGGCTTCGATCTGGTCGTGCGTGACGTACACCGTCGTCGTCTTCAGCCGCTGGTGCAGCGCCTTGATTTCCGCGCGCATCGCCACGCGCAGCTTCGCGTCGAGGTTGGACAGCGGCTCGTCGAACAGGAACACCTTCGGGTCGCGCACGATTGCGCGGCCCATCGCGACGCGCTGGCGCTGCCCGCCCGAGAGCTCCTTCGGGTAGCGCTCGAGCAGCGGCTCGAGGTTCAGGATGCGCGCCGCGTCGGCGACACGCTGGTCCGTCAGCTTTTTGTCGGCGCGGCGCAGCTTGAGGCTGAACGCCATGTTGTCGCGCACGGTCATGTGCGGATAAAGCGCGTAGCTCTGGAACACCATGGCGATGTCGCGGTCCTTCGACTCGAGGTCGTTGACGACCTTGCCGTCGATCGCGATCTCGCCGTCGGAGATCTCCTCCAGCCCCGCGAGCATGCGCAGCAACGTGGACTTGCCGCAGCCCGACGGGCCGACGAGCACCACGAACTCGCCTTCGACGATGTCGAAGCTGATGCCGTGGATCACCTTCGCCTTGGCGTAGGACTTCTGGACTTGGCGGAACGAGACGGTTGCCATTTCTCAGCTCTTGACGGCGCCGGCGGTGATGCCGCCGACCATGTAGCGCTTGAACACGTAGTAGATCGCCGCGGGCGGCAGCGCGTAGATGAAGCCGGTGGCCATCAGCAGCTCCCAGGGCGAATCGTCGGAATTGAGGAAGTGGCCGAGGGCCACGGCGAGCGTCATGCTCTCGTCGCGCGACAGCAGCAGGTACGCATAGAGGTACTCGTTCCACGCGAGCAGCAGTGCGTACGTGCCGACCGCCACGATCGACGGCAGCATCAACGGCAGGTACACGAGACGCAGCAGTTGCAGCGGCGTCGCGCCGTCCATGCGCGCGGCCTCATCGAGCTCCCACGGCAGGCGATCGCTCGCTTGCTTGAGCACCCAGATGCAATACGGCGACGCGATCGTCACCATCGCGAGGATCAGCGCCCACTGGTTGTTCAGCAGGCCGTAGCTGCTCATCGCCTTGTACATCGGCACGGCGAGGAACGCCGCGGGGATGAAGTACGTGAACAGCGCGAGGTTCATCACCGTGCGCCCGCCGCGCACCTTGAGCCGGCTGATCGCGAACGCCGCGCATGTGGCGATGACCAGCGTGAGCACGCCCACCGTGATCGCGATGAGCAGCGAGTTGCCCAGCTGGATCCAGAAGTGGTTCAGGTAGTAGTGCTCCTCGTGGAACACCATGTAGAAGTTGTGCAGCGTCGGGTGGTCGGGCCAGATCTTGCCTGCGGTGACCGATTCGCGCGGCGAGATCGACAGCACGAACAGGTGGTAGATCGGGATCATCGTCCACAGGAACACCGGGATGCCGATGAGGATCAGCTTCGCTTCGTTGACCGCCTTGCGCAACTTCATTTGGACAGCCTCTTCATCATGAAGAAGACCAGCGGCAGCACGAGCGGCAACGCCACGACGATCGACGCCATCGCGAGGTCGACCTGGTCCAGGCGCAGGTAGCGGATGCCCAGCGTCGCGAGGACGTGCGTCAGGTCCGCGGGCCCGCCGCCCGTGAGCAGGTAGACGCTGTTGAAGTCCCCCAGCGTCCAGATCATCGACAGGATCGTCGAGGTGAGGTACAGCCCGCGCATCGACGGCCACGTGATGAAGCGGAACTTCTGCCAGCCCGTCGCGCCATCGACCGAAGCGGCTTCGTATTGCTCGGTGGGAATGCCCAGGCGTCCGGCG